>CAZZKI010000130.1:0-4619 GCA_964654785.1 uncultured Solirubrobacteraceae bacterium | reverse complement strand
CTCACGTTCGATCTCCCCTTGGGGATGCTTCACGTCCTGACCGGCAGCGTCGTTCTGGTGGTCGGAGGCAGTGAACATACCCTCAGGGCAGGTGACTCGGCGAGCTTCGACGGCAGCATCGCCCACTCCTACCGCAACGGGTCGTCCACCCGGGCAGCCCGCTTCAGTCTCGCCGTCTACGAGCCGGGCCTGACCCGGGAGTCGCCGTGAGCGCCCCTGACGTGCTCGGCTCAGCGAGCATCGACGACACGGTGCTCGCCCTGCGGCCGGACTACCGGGCCCTCCTTATCACTGTTACCGGTGTCCGCGGCGGTCCCACCGACGAGGCAAGCGACGCCGCACTGCGTCGCGCGGAGGAGTCGGCTCGCGCTCGCCTGCAAGGCGCAGGGCCTGAGTCCCTTCCGGAGATCGCCGCTTGGCGCGAGGCGTTCCTCGCGTTCGGCGTAAAGCCGCGCGTCGCCCGCAGTAGCGTTGAGGCCCTTCTTCGCCGCGTCGACGCCGGCCTGCCGCGCATCGACCGACTCACCGACCTGTACAACGCGATCTCCGTGGAGCACCTCGTGCCGATCGGTGGAGAGAACCGCGACCGCTACGTCGGCGCCCCACGCCTGGTTCGCGCGACCGGCGACGAGCCGTTCGACACAATCGCGGACGGGGAGCAGGCGACAGTCTCGGCTGACGCTGGAGAGGTGATCTGGCGTGACGACCTCGGCGTCACATGCCGGCGGTGGAACTGGCGCCAGTGCGTCCGCACTCGCCTCGACGGAACGACGAATACGATCCTGTTCATCGTCGACGCCCTCGCACCCATGACCACGGAGGCACTGCACGCCGCCGGAGAAGCCCTCATCGCAGCGATCACCGCCGATGCCTCCGATGCGGTCACGGCCAGTCGCCTGATCGGCCGCCACTGACATGGCACCTTCTGCCCGCCACACCTACCCATGGAGAGCACGTGATCTGCGTCCAGTTCATCTTCAAGCCCGGCACGTACGACGACGAGTTCCACCGCCTCGACGGTGAGATCGACGCATACGCGCGTAGCCTGCCCGGCTTCGACCACGTCGAGATCTGGAGCGGCGAAGGCGGTCTGAAGAACGCG
This sequence comes from uncultured Solirubrobacteraceae bacterium, assembly GCA_964654785.1. Taxonomy (GTDB): domain Bacteria; phylum Actinomycetota; class Thermoleophilia; order Solirubrobacterales; family Solirubrobacteraceae; genus WLNJ01. The sequence continues at coordinate 3,517 of CAZZKI010000130.1, read as the reverse complement.
ATGTACTACTTCGCCGAGCAGAAGGACGTCGCCTTGCTCGCTCGGTTTCCGCAGCACCGCGAGGCCAAGGGCCAGGTCCAGCGCTGGTACGACGGCTATCGCATCGTCGTCACCGAGGTCAAGGCCACGTACGGCGACAACCGCCTCCCCGCCGAGGGCCCAGGCGAGCCCCCGACGGGGAGTTTCGTCACTTCCGGGTAGTCAGTTTCGTAACTACCCCGCTGGAGCTTCCACCGTGCTACTTGTGAGGAACATCAACTGCGCTGAGGCGAGTCTCAAGGCTTGCGTCCACAAGGCCTGGCATGTCCCTCTCGGTGAGCACCACTTCTGGGCCCCACCCGGCCCTTGACCACGCAGCTGCACTCGCCCGAGTCCCACCTTCTTCTTTCCACAAGGGGCACAGGCGCTCATCCCAGTTTGATGGCCAACCTAGGTCCCTGACCTGGTCTTCGAGGGCTGCCAGGCGTGCCTGGCAGGCTCGCACCTCCTGAAGGGCGCTGTCGGGGCCGCTTACTTCGGGCGGGAGCATGTCATAGGCGACGTACCAGTACTCCGATGAGCGATCGGGATTCTCTGCGGCAAGGAGTTCGACTCTTTTGAAGATGGCTTGTCGGCTGGCATCTAGAGGAAGTTCGAGTTGAGCAGCTGCTTCCTCTCGCTCTCGTGCCCGCCGCGTTTCCGTCACGAGTGCTTCTTCGTAAGCGGCTTTCGCTCGCTCTAGAGCTTCCCGAGGATGCGATTGAGCGAGTAGTTGACGCACCTTTCGGGTGACATGCTCGTATGGGTCTGTCTGAACCGGCTTGGGCGCCGGCTCGCGCTCAACGCGCACAGGCACCTCACCTTCCGCCCAGCGATAGACCTCGGTCAAGCGAGCACGGATGTCAGGGTCTGGGGTTAGGTAGAAGCTCCATTCAGACGTGTCTGTCGTACCCGGCATATCGTCGCCCCAGTCGGACGCGAGTAGGTCGGGTGCACGCCAGTCCATGGCGGTCTCACCGTTGTGCAGGAGCGCTCTGAAACCGCGGCTTATCGGGTCTTCTTCCCCTCCTGGCCAGCAATTGCGGAGCTCTTCCGCGAGCTTGTTCTTCATGAGCCATTCGTGGATGGTGCGGGCGGCGTCTGCTGTCGACTCGAAGGACAGGTCGAGGCTAGTTTCGTCCCTGAAGGTCTTGATCATTACCAACGTTTCGGTGGCCGGACCAACCTCCGAATAATCTGTACCCGAAACTCTTGACGCGGTCTCGCTCCAGCTGAATCGAGCCCAGCATGGGTCTGGCTCCTCCACGGGACTCGCCACATGTGGATCCCCGAACCATCCGAGGGCGAACCAGTCTTCGCCATTGACGGATATTTCGACGGAATCGTCTTCGGGTGACAAGTACAGCGGAAGCCAGGGGGCCAATTGACTATCTGCCTGGATTTGGACTTGTGTTTCGCTGGGAAATTGGACTGCGCTTGGCGCGCAACTCACGAGGAAGTCGAGTGCCGCTCGTCCCCAGGTGACCGAGGGAGGTGCGATAACGCTTGGCTGGTCAGGAGTGTCCAGAAGGATTCGACCGTCCTGAAGGGAGAGCCTCCACTCGAGGCAGGCATCTTCCAGCTGCTGCTCGATGCTCAGTTCGTCAGTGGGAATGACGAGGTGCGCCTCGGGAGGAGTCCACTCCGGTAGAGACTGCTCGTAGAGGGACCTAAATTCGTCCATGGCCTCGGTGTCACTCGCAGCCGTTAGCGGCAACTCGTCAAGAGGCTCGTCATCGTGCAAGACGAAGACGCGGTAGACGTCTCCAAAGTTGAGCAAGTAGTACCCGAGCGTGACAGAGTTTCCTTGGGTCTCGCCTTCGCTTGGCTGCTCGTAGATTAGACAATCAACGACGGCTTCGGATTCCGACGGATAGTGCGGCCTTGGATACGAGTCGCCCACCAGCCATTCTTCGCCGTCAAGAACGAAATCGTCAACGACGCCGGAAGCCCTGAATGCAGCGGCAATTGTTGCTGCGACTCGCCCAATGCCCCAGCGTCCGTGCTTCCAGTTCCCATCCCGGCCAAGAGCCTCCGCATCAATGCCGAGTTGACGACAGATCTGCCCAATGAGTTCCTCGATTGCCACAGCTTCCGACCGACCAACGCCCGAAGTTACAACGAAGAACTTGCCGTCTCCCGCCATCTCGACCCAAGCAGCGCCTTGGCCCGCTCCAGAGACGGCGAAAGCCGCCGTCGAACGGTCCGATTCCGTACCCATGGTTGGTCCCCCTCCTCGGCAAATCCTGTCAATCGAGGTCCCTGCTCCATCGCCATCCGTGGGTCAGCTCGCCGTCGAGAAGAACCCCGACAATCTTCCACCTCGATGGGTACCAGGCGAACACCGCGTTCTGCTCCCACTGGCGGGCGAGATCCATGACCGTGGCCGCATCTGCCCCGGGGAGCGTGTAGCCCGCTTCAGACGATGCGGGATCATGAGGGTCGAATCCTTGGTTCCGAAGGAACTCGATCCCTGCCTCATCAAGTTGAGTGCCGAGAGCTTTGTCGCGAGCCTCGTTCTCCGAGGGCTCCAACGGGATACTGCGAGGGTTGTACGCAGTCATGATCCAGGCGTGGCCCACCTCGAAAGGCCACAGTCCTCCCTCTATGTTCGATACTTGCTCGAGACGCCCTAGCTTGCCCGTCGGCAGGACGAGGTCCAGTTGGGTGGCCTGGTAGGCCGCCCACCAGTTGTGCGTCACAGCCCAATATTGGCCTACCAGCCTGCGACCGGTGCTGTTTGTGCTGCAATGAGGCAGTCAATCGGCGCGTTGGGGGGAACTGGTGAAGTCTGATGCCGCATTCTCGTATGCGAGAGATCTCGTCGAGAGACTGTCAGGGTCTCGACCCGTACCGGATCAGGACGGTGACCTCCCAATTCGACTTGGCGGGGCGCTCTTCTTCGCGCGAGTCGTCGGTGACTCTGACTCATGGGTCCAGGTGTTCTCGGTCGCTGTGGCTGAGATCGATCATTCCGGCGATCTTGCTGTGGCGTTGAACGACATCAACTCGCAACTGAGATTTGCCAGGACATTTTGGACGGGTGGCCAGGTGCTCTTCGAGTCCGACATCTGGTCCGACGATCTGAACCCCGCCAATTTTGGCCACGCCTGCCGAAACATCGCTGGGGCCACCGACGAGTTCGGGCCACGGCTTATCTCCGCCTTTGGAGGAACGCCCGTGTTCCAGCAATCCAAGGATGACCAATACCAGGCGACTTGGGCCAATCAAGGCTTTGGCTTCTACTTATGACAAGGCGCTTCTGCGCCCCGATTGCTTTGCCTGCCCGTTCCCTGTCTTGCCAGGCCAGTCCTTTGGCTCTAGCCCTGATCGTCGTCCGGGAGGCTCGGCCGGTCAAATCCCTTGTCGGGCCAGACTCCCTCGCCCGGCTCTTCAGGTAGCCCGGTGAAGAAGGAGCTATCCATCATCAGCTGGGGGTCCGGTCCCACAGGTGAGTAGTGATACACCTCTGGCCCCTCACCAAAGGCCTGCCCGGGTT
>CAZZKI010000129.1:0-4644 GCA_964654785.1 uncultured Solirubrobacteraceae bacterium | reverse complement strand
CGTTGTCGAACCCGCCCTTCTGGAAGTCCTTCGAATTGAGCTTCACGGCGACGATCTTGTCCGGGCCAATCGCCTCGCGGACTGCGCCTACGGACTCCAGAAGAAACTTGGCTCTGGCTTCAAGGCTGCCGCCCCATTCGTCGGTTCGACGGTTTGCGGTTGGGGAGAGGAACTGGCTCAAGAGGTAACCGTGGGCGGCATGAAGTTGGACGCCGTCAAAGCCACCGTCAGTCGCAATCTTGGAAGTTGTGGCAAAGGCCTTGATCAAGTCGCCGATCTCCGATGAGGTCAAGGCTCGGGGAGTGCCAAACATCAGGCCAGGTGCATCTACCTTGACTGCGGACGGGGCAACAGTCTTGCCGCGGCCACGTTGCTGCTGGCGACCCGGGTGGCCAACTTGAGGAATCGCGAGGTTGCCAGCGGTCTTTGCTGCCGCAGCCCATGACTCAACAGCTGAGCGCGAAGTCTTCGCGTCAAAAACCGGGTTGCGGGGCGCCTCAAACATGCGACGCTGCACCATCACATTGCCAGTGATGATCAGTCCCGTGCCGCCCTCCGACCAGACTCGGTAAAGGGCGTCAAGCGCTGGGCCCGGGTCTCCGTTGATCTCTGCGAGGTGCTCGCTTGTCGGGGCTTTTCCGAAACGGTTGTTGACGGTCAGCCCGCACCGAAGCGGCAGGGGCTGGCCAAGGATCTCGGCTGGTTTTAGCTGGGTGTCGCTCATAGGGCACATCATGCCTGCATTGCCCGGTAAACGCGGCTCTGCCTATACTCGCGACCAATGCCAACTTATGAATACAAGTGCGACAAGGGTCATGTCTTTGAGGTGGTCCAGAGCATGTCGGAGGACGCTCTCACGAAATGCGAGGAGTGCGGTGCGCCTGCACAACGCGTCCTGTTTGCTCCAGCGGTTCACTTCAAGGGCAAGGGCTTCTACAACACCGACTACGGCACAAAGAAGCGTGCCCGTGAAAAGGCGAAGTCGCAGTCCAGTGACACCTCATCTTCGGGAAGTGACTCTGGGACCAAGTCGACTCCGACTGAGTCAAAGACCTCGAGCAAGGACTCATCGAAGTCCAGCTCGTCTTCAAAGTCCAAGAAGGACTAGAACGCGGGCGGCGTTAGCCGTTCATGAATTGGTCAACGGCACGCTGCTTCTCAGCGTCGTCAACTACGAGCCCAGCGCCCCCGCCGGGTGACATTGTTGCCCCGCTGGGCTTCATCACATGTGGTGGAGGCGAGCCGGAAACTGCAACTGCTGACATCACTCCCAAGAGGCCTGCGGCACCCATGTCGGTCCGGATGGCTTGAGGCGCGTTCCAAGCTGCCCAAGGGAGTCGCACGAAGGCACCAGGGGTGAGCATGCGGTCACGAATCCCACCGAAGATCACCTGCTGCTGCTTGACGCGGTCAAGGTCGTCGTAGGACGCGATGCAGCGATTGTGACGAGTCCGGGCAAGCGCCAACGCCTGCTTGCCTGTGAGGTGATGCTCCCCCTTGCTGAGGCGGAGTGAATACCCACCGTTCCTAGTGCCTCCATTGATGTCGGAGATGACGCACGGAGTGTTGACGTCAATTCCGCCAAGCGCGTCAATGAACTTGGGGAAGTTCTCAAGGCTCACCTCAACGAGGTGGTCAATCGTGATTCCAGTCCAGTCTTGGATGGTTTGGATTGAAAGCGCTGCTCCGCCGTACGCGTAGGCGGCGTTGATCTTGTCGCTGCCATGCCCTGGGATCGGGACGACCGTGTCACGGGGAATTGACAGCTTCGCGTTGGCACCGCCGCCGATGCGAAGGAGCATGATCGTGTCGGACCTCTGGCCTGCCGAGTTAGCACCAGGCTCCTTCGAGCCCTTGGGTCTCCGGTCAGAACCAAGAACCAAAATTGTTGTCGGGGTAAGGGGTGGAATGCCGCCCTTAGCGAGTGCTGACTCAGCTGAAGCTGGGATCCCCTCGCCAGCGCGGATTTGGGCACTGACGCAGAAGAGCACGAATGACAGTGCCAACCAGCCGAGTGCTCCGAGCAGGATCAGCTTGATTACTCGCCACGGAGTCCACTTCTTCTTGCGGCGCTGCTTGGGTTGTGGTGTGCGGCGCGGCGCTGCGACAGGAGCTTCGCTCCCAGCAAGGCGTTCCCGCAAGCCTTTTGGTCGGCTTCGGTAAAGGGTGTAGTCGGGTGGCTCGTCTGCCATCGGCATCCTCCATGTTGGCCGACGCTGCGGCCGTGTCCGAAGCAATTGAATGAAAAGAAGGCTCCTGACTGGCCGCAGGGAGCCGGGGTAGAGTCGCTGGTGTGAGCGGCGTATTCACGATCGGAGTGGACTTAGGGGGCACGAAAGTGCTTGCTGGAGCAGTAGACCCTGACCTTGGAATCCTCTCCCGGGCGAGGCGCGAGGTTTCTGGCCTCGGGAGGCAGGAACTGCTTGACGAAGTGCTCTCGGCGATTGAGGAAGCGCGGGTTGGCCTTGCAGATGAGCCTGCTGCTGTTGGGATTGGCGTTCCGGCTACTTTTGACCACTCAGTTGGTCGCGTGGTGCGTTCAACGCACCTCCCGCTTGAGGATGTGGCGATAGAAGATCTTCTCGCTGAGAGGGTCGGGCTTCCTGTTGCAGCCGATAATGATGCGACCTGCGCCGCTCTTGCCGAGCATCGGGCCGGTGCAGCGGCTGGTGCCGCCAACGCAGTGGTGATGACTCTTGGGACTGGAATTGGAGCCGGACTGGTCCTCGATGGCGAAGTCCGCCGCGGCTCCCGCGGAGCAGCGGGCGAACTCGGCCACATTCCAGTTGAACCCGGTGGCCTTAAGTGCGGGCCGGGCTGCCCGGGGACGGGCTGCCTTGAGACTCGGGTTAGTGGGCCTGCGCTTGAGCGGGAAGCTGAGCGGGTCGCAGCGGCACGGCCTGAGAGTGCGTTGGGCAAGGCAGCTGCGTCGGGCCCCTTGCGAGGAGCTGCAGTTGTTGAGCTTGCCCACGACGGTGACCTCGCTGCACTGGATGCGGTTGGCCGAGTTGGACAGTGGCTCGGCGTTGGCTTGGTCGCGATCGCGAACTTGCTCGATCCAGATGTTGTGGTTGTCGGAGGGGGTGTCTCAGCAGCAGGGGAGCTTCTGCTTGAACCAGCCCGCGCTGTTCTTCGCGAGCGGGCAATGCCTCCAGCGGCATCGCGGATGGAAGTTGTGCGGGCGAAGTTCGGGGCAGACGCTGGCTTGCTCGGCGCGGCTCTTCTGGCTGCCGACCGAGTAAAGCGGGGTCCGTCCTGATGAGCGGCCGCCTGATCGTCTGCCCAACCCCGATAGGCAACTTGGGAGACATCACCAAGAGGGTCGCTGACGCCCTCGCCTCTGCTGATGTTGTCGCTAGCGAGGACACGCGGCGTACTCGAATCCTGCTCGACCACCTTGGTATTGGGACGCGACCCGTTGCGCTCCACGACCGAAACGAGCGCAGCGCGATCTCCGGTCTTGTGGACAAGGTCGCAGCTGGCGAGGTTGTGGCTCTCGTTTCCGATGCTGGCACGCCTGTGGTTTCAGACCCTGGATTCCTCCTGGTAAGGGCATGCGTCGAGAGCGACCTCGCAGTGGAAGTTCTGCCCGGGCCAACAGCGGTGACGACCGCACTTGTGGCATCAGGCTTACCAGCGGACTCATTCACCTTCGTTGGCTTCCTGCCACGGAAGATCGGCGAACTTGAAAGGTTGTTTGGAGGGGCCGCGGGAACAGTGATCGCTTTCGAATCCCCTAACCGGATCGCATCAGCGGTGGCTGTGCTCGCCGAGCACGACCCTGACCGCCGCGTCGCTGTCTGTCGTGAACTGACGAAAGTCCATGAGGAAGTAATCCGCGGAAGCGCAGCTGAGATTGCGACTGAGTTGGCCGGCCGCCAAGTCAAGGGTGAGATCACCGTCGTGATCGGGCCGCGGGAACCGGTCGCTGCTGACGGGGCATCGCCTGAAGCGATTAAGGCAGCAAGAGACCTCGTCGCCGCTGGAGCTAAACCGCGGGCTGCAGCGAAGGTAGTCGCCAAGCTCACAGGGGCCCGTGCGAATGACCTCTACACAGTCCTCGGAGACTGACCGACAGAGTGCTCAAGCTGCAGCAGTCGGGCTAGCTCCCTAGCCTTGGCTCACAGTGTCCTGGTACACAACCACACCGATCTATTACGTAAACGCGCAGCCGCACCTCGGACATGCGTACACGACCATTGCTGCGGACGTGCTTGCCCGGCACATGCGCCAACGGGGCGAAGACGTCTTCTTCCTTACCGGGACTGACGAACATGGTGAGCCAGTAGCACTCGCAGCTGAAGCCGAGGGGATCTCCCCGAAGGAACTTGCTGACCGTAACGCTGCCCGCTTTGAGGCGTTGATGCCTCGAATCGAGTCAACCAACGACTTCTTCATCCGGACCTCAGACCCGCGCCACGTTGAAGCAGTGCGCGACCTGATGCAGAGCATTTACGACGCCGGCCACATCTACAAGGGGTCGTACGAAGGGCTTTACTGCCCGCGTTGCGCTGACTTCAAGACCCCCTCAGAAGTGGGCGAGGGTGACACATGCCCAGTGCATGGCATTGAGCTGACGCTTGAGAAGGAGGAGAACTGGTTCTTCCGACTCTCAGCTTTTCAAGATGACTTGGAGAAGCTGTT
>CAZZKI010000128.1:0-4733 GCA_964654785.1 uncultured Solirubrobacteraceae bacterium | reverse complement strand
AGATCCACTCAATCCTCGACGAGTATGTGATTGGGCAGGAGTTCGCCAAGAGGACTCTGTCAGTAGCGGTTTACAACCACTACAAGCGCGTTCGCATGCTTCAGAACGAGGACGAAGACGTTGAGCTTCAGAAGTCGAACATCCTCATGCTTGGCCCGACTGGCTGCGGCAAGACTCTGCTTGCGCAGACCCTTGCTCGGATACTTGATGTTCCGTTTGCCATCGCTGACGCAACTGCCCTGACTGAAGCCGGTTACGTGGGCGAGGACGTTGAGAACATCCTCCTCAAGTTGATCCAAGCTGCCGACTTTGATGTCAAGCGCGCTGAGACGGGAATCATCTACATCGACGAGGTAGACAAGATCGGTCGCAGGGCCGACAACCCTTCGATCACTCGCGATGTCTCCGGTGAGGGAGTGCAGCAAGCGCTTCTGAAGATCCTTGAAGGCACCACAGCGTCAGTTCCACCACAGGGTGGTCGCAAGCATCCTCATCAGGAACTGCTCACGATCGACACGACGAACATCCTCTTTATCTGCGGCGGCGCCTTTGCTCACCTTGAAGACGTGATCAACAAGCGGATTGGCAAGCAAGGAATGGGCTTTGCTCGCGAGGTGGTAGCCAAGGCCGAGCATGACCCAGGTGAGGCTTTTGAGAAGTGCCTCCCTGAGGATCTGATCCACTACGGGCTGATTCCGGAGTTCGTCGGGCGCCTTCCCATCGTCAGCGCTGTACATCAGCTCGAGAGGGACGACCTTGTCACGATTCTGACGGAGCCGAAGAACAGCCTTGTCAAGCAGTTCCAGAAGTTCTTCGAGTTCGATGATGTTGACCTCGTCTTCGCAGACGAGGCACTCGAAGCCATTGCCGACCGCGCCCTTGAGCGCGAGACAGGCGCCCGTGGCCTGCGATCGATCATTGAAGAGACCTTGCTCGATACACAGTTCGAACTGCCATCGCGTGAGGACGTGACACGTTGCGTAGTCACTCGGGAGTCGGTTGAAAAGGGCCTCCCGCCGACGCTTGTAACCGAAGCGGTCAGCTCGGTTGACGACGGCGACGCTGCCGCCGACGCGACTGCCTGAAGCACGCGTTCGTAGACTCCGTCACCGATGACGGAGTCCGCACTCCCAACACGCTTTGAACCAGCCGACCATGAGGCCGCAGTTCTGGCTGCCTGGCTCGACTCAGGCCTGTTCCATCCTGACCCAACTGGGACGGCTGCTGAGAACTACTCGATCGCCATTCCGCCGCCCAACGTCACAGGGTCGCTGCATATGGGGCACGCCCTGAACGGCACGATCCAGGACGTTCTGGCCCGGCATCACAGGATGCTCGGCTTCAACACCAAGTGGATCCTTGGTACGGACCACGCGGGTATCGCCACCCAGAAGCAAGTTGAGAAGGCGCTCAAGGACGAAGGCACCAGCCGAGAGGAAGTTGGCCGAGAGGGATTTCTTGAACGGGTCTGGCAGTGGCGTGAGCAGTACGGGTCAACGATCGTCAGCCAGTTCCAGAGGATCGGTGCGTCGTGCGACTACTCGGAGGAGCGCTTCACTCTCGATGACGCATATGCCAAGTCAGTCCTTGAGGTGTTCGTTCGCCTTTATGAGAAGGGCTACATCTTCCGCGACAACTACATGGTCAATTGGGACCCAGGTTCTCGCTCCGCGATCAGCGACCTTGAAGTGGAGGAGCGCGAAGTTGTTGACCAGATGGTTGAGATTGCCTACCCGCTTGCCGGCGGCGAGGGAGAGGTTGTGGTCGCCACGGTCCGGCCGGAGACGATGCTCGGCGACACAGCTGTTGCCGTAAACCCCGCAGACGAGCGACACGCGCACCTGATCGGGAAGGAAGTAGTCCTTCCGTTGTCAGGCCGTACGGTGCCGATCATCGGCGACGAGTACGTCAAGTTGGACTTCGGCACAGGCGCATTGAAGATCACTCCCGCCCATGATCCGAACGACTTTGAGATTGGCCGCAAGCATGGGCTCGAGGAGATCAGCGTTATCGGCGAGGACGGTCGGATGACCGAAGCTGCAGGTGACTACGCTGGCCTTACAGCTGCGGAAGCAAAGGCCAAGGTAATGGCTGACCTTGAAGCCCAGGGATTCCTTCGCAAGGTTGAGGATTACACCCACACCGTTCCCTTCTCGCACCGGTCAGGAGAGCGCATTGAGCCTCTTATCTCCCTCCAGTGGTTCATGAGAATGGACGAACTGGCCGAGCCTGCGATTGAAGTCGTCAAGAACGGCTCAGTCAAGTTTCACCCAGACCGTTGGGGTCGCGTTTACCTCGACTGGATGGAAAACATTCGGCCTTGGTGTGTTTCCCGCCAGCTCTGGTGGGGGCATCGGCTTCCTGTTTGGTACCGCGGGGAGGAAGTCCACGTTGGGATGGATGCCCCGGAGGGTGACGGCTGGATGCAAGACGAGGACGTGCTTGACACATGGTTCTCTTCGGCGCTTTGGCCTTTCGCCACTCTTGGTTGGCCTGACGACACTCCTGAGCTGAAGGCCTTCTATCCCACCAATGTTCTCTCGACAGCTCGGGACATCATCTTCCTCTGGGTTGCGCGAATGGTGATGATGGGCCTTGAGTTCACTGGAGATATTCCGTTCAGCGATGTCTACGTCCATTCAGTCATTCAGGCGCCAGACGGTCGCAGGATGAGCAAGTCTCTTGGAACCGGCATTGACCCGCTGGGTGAGATTGACGAACACGGTGCTGACGCTGTGCGGTTCGGGCTGCTCGCAATGAGCAGCACGCAAGACGTTCGCTATTCGGCAGAGAAGGTCATGCAAGGACAGCAGCTGGCCAACAAACTTTGGAACGCAGTCAGGTTCGGCCTCACTCTGATTCCAGAGGGGACGCAGCCGGTTCCGAACCCCCGCGCTGTTGAGGATTTTTGGATCCTGTCCCGCCTCGAAGCAGCCCGTGAGGACATTCGCGAGAAGATCGAAACCTACGACCTCTCTCACGCAGCCCTCGCGCTCTATGACTTTGTCTACGGTGAGCTTTGCGACTGGTATCTGGAGCTTGCCAAGCCCCGATTTAACGAGGAGGGCGATGATCGCGAGGCTCTCGCGTCAACGCTGCTCTTCGTTTTGACCGAGACATTGGCGCTCGCTCATCCTGTGATTCCTTTTGTCACTGAGGCGCTTTGGCCACATCTCCCTGGTAGTGAGGGTCTGTTGGCCGCGCGGCGTGCGCCTGAGCAGCGCACGGGCGACCGCAACCCCGATGCGGAGGAACAGGTCGGTGCCCTTATTGAGGCTGTTCAAGAGGTGCGTGGTTGGCGCGACGCTGCTGCTGTGCCTGCCGGTGGACGAATCTCGGGTCGCTTGAGTTCAAGCGCGCTTGAGCCGGTGCGCGATCAGTTCTCCCGGATTGCGCGAGTTGACCTAGACGGCGGCGAGGCCTCCGTCGTCGCCACCGTTCCAGTCCCCGGTGGTGCGCTCGAGGTGCTCGAAGGTGGAGCGATTGACCCTGAGGCAGCGAAGGCGCGAGTTGAGAAGAAGCGCAAAGAGCTGCAGGCCGACCTCGACAAGACCGAAGCAAAGCTTGCCAATGAGGGATTCACGGCCAAGGCTCCTCCAGCAGTTGTAGCGGCTGAGAAGGAGAAGGCTCAGAGACTCCGTCAGGAGCTGGACTCGCTGTGAGTTCCGCCGGCTGGACGCCCAAGAGGGCGACAGCCCTCCTGCTTGAGCGGGAGCTATTCGGTATGCGGTTTGAGTTGGATCGCATCAAGGCACTTCTTTCGGCGCTGGGCGAGCCGCAGCGGACTTTCAGGGCGGTGCACATTGTTGGAACGAACGGCAAGACTTCAACTACCCGCTTTGCAGCTGCCGTGCTCGCAGCCTCAGGCCTACGAGCCGGCGCCTATTTGTCTCCTCACCTCACGGGCTTCCACGAGCGTGTTCTGCTGCCGGGTGGGGAAGGGGTGGCGCAATCATCGGCCGAAGCCTTCGCCGAGGCGCTTGGCCGTGTTCATGAAGTGGCGACCAAGGTTGAGGCCGACGTTCTTGGCGGGGAGCTTGTGACGCAGTTTGAGCTCGTTACTGCGACGGCATTGCTGATGTTTGCCGAATCAGGCGTCGAGGTGGCCGTCATTGAGGCTGGGCTTGGCGGGCGCTGGGACGCGACGAACGTTCTTCCGAGCCCCAAAACGGTAGTGCTGACATCTGTGGGCCTTGACCACACCCAGTGGTTGGGGGACAGCGTCGAGCTGATCGCAGCAGAGAAACTCGCTGTGCTCGGGCAAGGTGACCGCCTCATCGTTCCTGAGGTGCTCCCGGCGGCGCTCCAAACTCAGGCCGAGGCCGCTGCTGAGGCGGTCGAAGCCACGTTTGAAGTGGTGCCGACGATTGAGGGCGAAACGGAGCTGGAAGCTTTGGGTTCCTTCCAAGCCGAGAACTTTGCCTTAGCGGTGGCGGCGGCAAGGTCAATGGGGGTGGCCGTTGGCTTGGAGCAAGTTGAGGCGGGATCCCGCACCGTCATTCCGGGCCGAATGATGGTCACCGACGAGAGTCCCCTGACGATCCTTGATGCTGCACATAACCCTCAAGGAGCTGAACGGCTCGCTGAATCAATTTCAGCACTTGCTGACGGTCGTAAAGTGACGGCCGTAATCGGAATGCTGAAAGACAAGGACTCGGATGCCTTCCTAAGCCCGATTCTGCCTCTGCTTGATGCCGTGGCTACAACCGCTCCGATGAACCCAAGAGCACTCA
>CAZZKI010000127.1:0-4762 GCA_964654785.1 uncultured Solirubrobacteraceae bacterium | reverse complement strand
GCCCGCAGAAGACGAGCCACCGGTGGATGAGCCCACATTGGCACCAGCGGGAGTCGGGGCGCCGCCCGCCCCCACCTCGATTGCAAGTGTTGTTGACGGACTAACTGCGAAATTTGTTGACTCGACTACAGCTCCGCCGGCTCCACCGCCGCCACCAACATTGTGAGGAGTGGCACCACCCCCGCCACCTCCACCGACGACAAGCACGTCAACGGCAGTTACATCTGCGGGCACAGTCCAGTCGCATTGCCCCACGGAAGTGAACGACAGGATCCTGTAACCCTGAAAAGTGGTGATTGTCGGCGAACACGGACCACCGAGTGTTCTTAGCGGGTCGAATACGAAGCCGCCGCCTGTGTTCGTCGCTCCCGCCGTGCCAGTCGAAGCGACGCATGCGACTACGACCGCCAGACCCGCAACTGCGGCGCGAAGCTTCCGGCGAGACACAGTGCGCGAAGTAGTCATCGGATCCGATACCAATCCGACCAATTGCCCGCCTTGTCCGAAACTCTGACCCAGACCGGCGGGTACTTACCTGGAACGCCTACCTCCCAGCCGAATGCGCTTACAAACCCGGGCAGGATTCCAGCCTTCGGGAATGTCGGGCGGTTGAAGACTGAGAACCAGAACTGCACCTTGTCGAGGCCGTCTCCGGGCGTGGGCCGACCCGCATCGCGAGCATTGAGCTTGATTGGCCACATATTCCAGCCCGTCTTGGGGTCGAATGCACGCTTCATTCGAATCGCGTACTTCATGTACGGAGGTGAAGTGTCTGCCTCTACTGCCCGAGCCGGCTGCGACAAGGAGACTGCCGCGGCGAGGATCGCGATCGAGCACGCCAGAGCAACGAGAAGTGCGGAGGTCCTTCGTCTCAGGAGATTGGTCATCGGACCACCACAGTCGTCGGTAGCGCCTGATCCATGACGATCACTGCCTTGAGGCTGCCTGTCGTCGGAACCCCGTACGCGGGAGTAATCACTGCCCTGCCCCTGTTCACCGTTGCCCTGCCGATAGGCACATCGTTTGCAAGCAATGCGACACTGGCGCCGTCGGCGACTGCGGTCGGGAAGGTGACCGTTGCGTTGGTGGCAGTAGCGGAGGCTGTTACCCCAGTTGTCGGGACAGCGGCGGGCTGCACCGTCCAAAGCTGCATGCTTGGGTCACCAAACCAGTTGTATAGCCGCATCTCGTTGTTGATGTCCACGCTTGCGCTGGGGCCACCGCTCATCAGAACGGCGAGCTTTGCAGTGTTCATCACATCGCCCATCCGATAGATCGGCTTGGTGCCACCAGTTGGCAGGACACTCGGCCAGACTGCGTCAGCCAATGCGAGCAAGAGTGAGTTGTTCGGCTCACTGGGGCTGACTCTGGACGACCCGATGACTCCAACCATGCCCCCACCCCGTTTCATTACCAACTGTTCGGCAAGGCTGGGAGTTCCCGGATTGTCGAATTTGCCCGTCAGGCAGGCGAGGAACCAAGCGACTGGGGTCTGACTACCGTTAGTCATCTGGTCAAGCGCTGCGGCGCCACTGGCCGATTTGAAAGCTCCGTAAGCCGGGTTGTAGATGCGGTCAAAGTCACCATGGTCACGGCTGATGACAAGGAACCTGCCGGAGTTGATCGAGCCAACAACGGAGGCCTGGCTGCCCAGCGACCATGGGGGCGCGCTTTGGGCAGTCTGAATATCTTTCGGGAATGCTCGCCCAAGGTCATCGTTGAGCATCTTTGTGCGACCACCTGCGTAAGCCGTTGAGTAAAGACGCTCGACTGTCTTAGCGGGCTTGCCCACCCCGGTGACCATCAGCGCCGCGCGGAGCTGCTCTGCCGACCTTACGAATCCTCGCTGGTCACGCGAGTCGGTGCCGCTCGTGTTCTGGAAGAACGACGTCAGGGTTACATTGTTGAAGAACGCAGGCGCACTGGAAGGAGAAGTCGTCTCGTAGGCAAGAATCTTTGCCACGGCAGCTGATGCGTCATCAGCAGTAGCCGCCGGGATGCGGCCAACTGCAAGGTCGGGAATGTATGTGTTGCGGACTGGTAGCGAGTAATCAATGTCACTGCCGGTGCCCGAAGTGAGCGAATCGCCAGGGAATGTCGGGACTTTTGCGGTGGTACCGATCAGCGTCAGATAGGCAGGGGCCACGCACGGATTACCGGCGCGGTCAGTGGTTGAGAATTCGCCTTGGACGAAGTCCCGAACTGAATCAGGGTTTGCCCCACCTACATCTTCGACAGCGACAAACCTGCTGAGCATCCCCTGCTGGTTCTTGCCTGCGACAAATGCGTTGGCTGCCGACGAGAATTCACGCGGTGCGATGACGAGCATTTCTTCACCGCACTGGCTCCCGGTAGCTGCCGCTGCCTTTGCTGCTCTGCGGCCGACTGACGGAGCAGACCTTCTGATGTAGTCAGCGTTTACGAGCGATGAGGCAGAGCGCTCGCTGGGTGAAACGCCAAATGAGGGGTCCACCGTTGGAGTTCCAAATACCGCGTTACCGGCCGAGTCAGTCTTGGCATCGGTGAAGTCAATCTGAACCCTGACCTTGCTGAATAACCGCAGGAGCCTAAATCTTGAGATGTACTGAGCTCCAAACAGGTGGAGTCGCCCAACGCCAAGCTGCCGCAGCCTTGCCGGAGTTCCGTCCTGGTTGCGGATGGCGGAGGCGTTGAAGAGGTCACTAGTACCCTGGACCGGCCCACCCTGGGTGGATACGCTGCCTGCCGGGACTGGGTTGGGCGAAGCGTATGAAGCTTCGTCAAGCAGGAATGGTCTGGTCTCCTCAATCTGGAGCCCAGGGGCTATGTCAGGCCCGATGAAGTCATTGAACAGCGGGTCGTTCCAGCCGATTGTTTCGTTAACAGAAGTCCCCGGTGAGGATTCTCCGTTGGCGTCGGAGCCCCAACAAACGATCTTGTTAGCGATTGTCACGGCACAGGCATGAGCACCGGAAGCTCTGCCTCCTACCTCAACGCTCTTGTAGCGACCGCCGGCAATTACTTGGGTGATGCCCGTCTCGAGAGGATTGGATGTTGGAGTCGCTCCCTCCACGTCAAAGCGGAAGCACGAAAGCTCACCTTCGAGGCTTAACACGCAGGCAGCGCTTTCGCTGATACTGATGTCGCTTACCGGTCCACTCGCACTTGCTGGCAGTGGGTTGGCAGCAAGCGCGGCAACTCCAGCGGCCCCAACGCCCCAGCAGACGAGCTTGCTGTCAGAAGATTTGATCCCGCAGTCCACCAGACGGCCTGCTTCAACCTTCTTCAAAACAGGCAAAGGCGTTGGGATGCTCGCGGAGTTTGCATCCCAATCGCCGCCCCAGCAACGCGGGCGACCGCTTTCCACCAAGGCGCAAGCGTGGTTGAAGCCGACGCTCAGATCAACGTAGTGGCTGGCAGAACCGGATTCCGGGTCAGTCATTGGCGGGCTAGCCCAGTCCAGAGTGTGGTCGGATCTGCCAAAGCAATATACCTCGCCGTTCCCCGCGTCCCAAAGGCTGCTGCTGCCAATGTTGCGCAGAAGGCAGAATTCGCTGGGAGTTGGAGTGTCGGTTGACTCTGACGGGTCGGTGTTGGTCAGCGCTGCGCTTGCGCCGACTTCCTTGACATCTGTGTCCTTGCTTCCTGCCCCGCTGAGACCGTCAGTGCCCCACCCGCTGCCTTGGTCACCAAAGCAGTTGAGTGCGTGGGCTTCCGGCACGCCAGGAGTCTTGAAGTACTCACCGCCCACGGTGCAGACACTCGACGCAGAGTTACCAGTCCCCGACTCTCCAATTGCGACCGATTCGAACCGACCCTGATTAACAGCGGATGCGTCCGCATTTCCGTCTGCAAGAGACTCAAGCCAAGCATTGAAAGCGTTGACAGGCACGAAGTCATCTGCGGCGTCGTTGAAGACCTGTGAATCCAACCCCCAACAGCTGAATGCGACTGTGTGCTCAGTATTGGCGCACGCAGTGCGACCTTGGCTTACCGCGACAGTTGGAGTCGGGCCAAACTCTTCACCGTCCAGAGCCTCATAGCTCGCGGGAAACGGCTGGTACTTAGGGAAGGTGTTCTTGAACCAGACCTTCGGCACAGTCACTCTCACCCCGGCTACCTCCGCCTCTGTGCCAGCCGACTCAGGGATTGCGAATGGGACCGATATGGCCGGAAGCCCGGGCGTTCCAAGTCCCTGCTTAGGCGACCTCTTCGGGTCGAAGGAAGTCGTTAGTCCGTGCATAACGACCTTGTAGTAGGGCTTCCCGTTGGGGGCGATCTTCTTGATCAGACGTGTGCCTTCGAGCCCAGGGAGCGTTACGTCTAGCACCAACCTTGTTTGAGACGAAAGTGCCTTGTTGACGACTACCGCAACGGCAGGGCGATCAGCAGCCGACGGCCGCTTTACCGACGCAAGGGCGCTAGGCGCTGTGAGCGCCAAGAGCCCTACTACGAGGCCGTACGTGAAGACACTTGATTTTCGATCAAAAAAGTAATGCAACCCTTAGAATTTAACCGCGTTCGGAGGCCGGCTGCAAACGGGAACAAACCGACTACTTCGCCCGCAATGGCTTGGTCAGGCTTGCGATCGGAGTAGCTCAACCCACTCAACGATCCGCTTGCTGTCGCAGACAGCACGGCCGTCTGCTTCGAGCACCGGGACCGTCGTCTGTCCGCTTATCTGGAGGACCTCGTGGCGGGCGGACTTGCGTAGTGGCACGCGGACGGTTTCGTACTCAATCCCAGTCTTGCGGAGTTTGCGCGCGACCTTGCCGCAGGGGCA
>CAZZKI010000126.1:0-4765 GCA_964654785.1 uncultured Solirubrobacteraceae bacterium | reverse complement strand
GCGTGCCAGCTTTCGACGTGGACGTCCGCGCCGATCACAGGGATATGAACATCAAGGCCAGTGGCTGCCGCAACAGCCAGTCCGCTGGTTATCAGAAGGGCGCGTGTCACTGAGCCACCGCTTTGGAGCCCGTGGGTCCCTCTTCAAGTGCAGCCTGGGCTGTCGAAAGCAGCCAGCCGGAAACGAGGACCAGCACGAACGCAAGGACATGCACTACTTCCCAGAAGGGAGTCGTTCCGAGTGGGTCTCGGAAGATGAGAATGCCGGCGCCAATTGCCGTCACATTGGTTGAAGCTGTCATCAGCGCAATTACACCTACTGGCTTCTCCTGACCGTCTTTGAAAGCCCTCTGGAGGAGAACAAAAGCAGCGATTGACACAGCGATGCAGGCGTACAGCCAGATTGATGTAAACAGTCCAAAGACGCCTGCCTTTGCAATGCCGACTAGGCCGTTCTGGAGGGCGTCCGCTGCGCCGTGAAGCAGTCCCGAGGCCACGCCTACAAGTTCAACAGGCCCTCGTGATTGTCCTCTGCTGCTTGCCATGAGCGATAGCAGGCACACGCCGACGACAAGGGCTGTCATTCCAGCGGACCCAAAGTCGTTAGTGGCGCCTTCGGCGCCCGTACCAAAGGCAAAGAGCACCAAGGCCGCAGTCATCAAAGCCGCGCCCGTGATTTCCCTTTTGGTTGGCCGGTGGTGGCTGATCATCGCTGACAGCGGGACCGTGAGAATCAGTCCGCCTGCAAGGAAAGCTTGGACAAGTGACAGTGGCGCAAAGGCAAGGGCAACTAAGTACACGGCCATACCGACCAGCCCGAGAATCCCTCCGAACATCCACATTGGATGAGTGAAGAGTTCCTTGACGGACCGGAGGGGAGCGGACTTGAATTCAAGGCTCGGGCCTTCGCCATCCAGAGCCTTGTGCTGGATTAGATAGGAAACGTTGAACAGGACTGAAGAGAGCAGCCCCAGGGTGATTCCTAGGACAACTGTGCCGCTCACGGCTCTCGTTCCAGAAGACCTGCTGCCCCAATTGACCAGAGGACTCCAAGCCACATCAAGACAATCAGCAGGACATGGACCCAGACGAGGGCCGACGGAAGCTCAAGCTGCCACTGGGTGAGGCCAACAACTCCTTGCGCTCCAAGCAGTCCGAGCACTACAAGCAGGGGCTTGATAGCTCGGCGTTCCCCACCTGGACGCCGAAGGATGAAGATCACGGCAATCACGGCAAGCCCAAATACAACAGCTGCAGTGCCGTGCCCAAAGACAATCTTGCTAAGGGTCTCGTCGCCAAAGATCGTCAAGCGGTGGACGGTTTCGCCTGTGCGCCCTGCGCCAGTATGGGGGCCAGCTGCAGTTGCAAGCGCACCGAGAGTCATCGTCGCCACACCAATCGGAAGAAGTGCCCGCACGGACCAGACACCAAGCGTGTCCTTGGCTCGAGGCCTGTCACCGGGCTCGTAGGTGGCACACCATGCCAGCGCAAAGGCGGCGTCCATCAAGAGCATGGAGAGGATGAAGTGCAGCGACACTGTCCACCAGACGAGTTCCTGTCCAACGACTACCGCGCCAAGGATTGCTTGAGCTGCAACACCGAGGGGGAGGAGTACCGCCAAAACCTCCAGCTCCTTACGGAATGGCCTACGAAACCAGCCCATGACAGCTGCAGCAATCGCTGTGATGCTGACCAAGCCGGTGATGACCCGGTTTGAGTACTCAATTACGGCTGGAGTCTCGCCTGGGGCGATGAACTTGCCGTAGCACTTTGGCCAGTCTGGGCAGCCAAGTCCTGAACCAGTAAGGCGGACAGCTGCACCAGTGAGGATGATCCCAGCGACGGCAAAAAGCGCGACTCTGGTCGCCACCTTGAACAGCTCAGGTGAAACTTGGATGCGTTCGCGAAGGCCCATCACGGTTGATCATGACGCACCAAGGCGACCGTTGCCGGTCACATTCGCGGATTGGTACTCAGTAGGCGCCGCGGCGCGCAAGTACCGCTGGGAAGGTCTTCAGCAGGATCAGCAGGTCGAGAGCAACTGACCAGCGCTCAAGGTAGACGAAGTCGAGGCGCACAAGATCGTCGAACTGAAGGTCGGAACGGCCCGATACCTGCCAGAGGCCGGTAATTCCCGGAAGGACTAGGTAGCGCTGGCGGTGCCAATCCTCCAGCAGCTCAAAGTCACGCTGCGGGAGTGGGCGAGGGCCAACAAGGCTCATCTCGCCGCGGAGGACATTCCAAAGTTGGGGCAGCTCGTCAATTGAGAAGCGGCGCAGCAGTTTGCCTACTGGCGTCACCCGTGGGTCCTTGCGAATTTTGAAGAGAGCTCCGCTCGCTTCGTTGAACCGCTCAAGGTCTGCCATCCGAGCATCAGCGTCGGTGTGCATCGTGCGGAATTTGAGGCACGCGAATGGAACCTCACCGATACCAGGCCTCATTGACCTATAGACCAGCGGGCCGCGAGAAGTGAGCTTGATCGCCAAGGCGCTGACTACCAGCACTGGGCTCAGCAGAAGCAGCAAGATGCTCGCGCCGACGAGGTCGAAGGCGCGCTTGATTGCAAAGTCCATGCCTTCAAACACCGGTGGATTGAGAGTGAAGAGCGGGACGGCCATGCCAGGGCGGAACTCACCGCGCTGAAGGAGGATCTCCATCGTCGTAGGCGCCACGTGAACGACGATTCCTCGCCGGTGGCAGTCCTCTGCCAGTTCGACGATCTTCTCTTGCGGGTAGTCGGGGTCAGCGATGATTACTTCATCAATTCCGCCACTGCGGATTGTCGCGGGGAGGTCCTCAGGTGCTGTGACTCCGCCAACAATCTCAACCGGCCAGCGAACTGTGTCTGAGACGGTCGCGGCGACTGACTTGGCGTGCTCGCCAGCGCCCACCACAAGTGCCTTTCGTGTGATGCCCGCTGCTGTAGTCATGCGCGCTGTCAGCCGGTCTTGGATTGAGCGAAGCGAAGAAACAGTGACGATCGCGAAGGCCAGGGTCCCGATGAAGACCGAATAGGAGTTGAACTTGCCTCCGTTAGCGAGAGCAAATACGAGCGAGATGACTGTCGCTTGGAAGAGTGCGTTGGCAATCCCGGGCAGGCCAGGGCGGCGCAGCCGCTCCTTGTAAAGGTTGTGGTACGCGAACAGCAAGACGGTTACGAAGTAGGCAAACGTCAGGTATGAGTCAACTTGGCTCCGCACCAACTCCGCGTTGAAGTCGCCCTTGAGCCAAGCTTTCAGCGAGAGCCAGCCAACAAGTGCTGCTGCGACCCCGATGTAGTCGCAGATCAGCAGAGTGATGATCCGAACGGCTGCTCGTGCAGTGCTGCCCCTGAGGACCCTGGTGAGGATCGGAATCTGAGGGGAGCGAATGTCACGGTGACGCGGCGTCACCACCTGAGCAGGAACTGCCGGAGCTGAGGCATTGCTGGCAGAACCAGACGCTGCAAGCGGGCGTGAGTCAATCCGGGAAGCGATACGACTTTTCCCCGGTTTGGCCTGCGCGGCAGTTTGTTCATCAATCCTCATAAGACCCTCTTGTGTGACAACGCTCCCAGAAGGGGAAAGTAGCGGTTTCTCGACTACAGAAACAAGGTTGAACCGTCATCGCCGCAGTCATATGGCGCGTTTGGGGTCAGACGGTTCCCGTCAAGCGGCCTTCGCCTGACTCCTCGATGGTGCGACGCAAACCCTCCTCAAGTGCAGTCTTTGGCTGCCAGCCAAGGATCTCGCGGGCACGGGTGATGTCCGGCTGTCGAACTTGAGGGTCATCAACAGGCAGTGACTCGTAAACGATCTCCGAGCTTGTGTCGGTAACACGGAGAACAGTCTCAGCTGCCTCAAGCAGAGTGAACTCGTCCGGGTTTCCGATGTTGACTGGGTCATGCTCATCTGACTTTGCGAGGGCAATGATTCCCTCGATCAAATCCTCGACGAAGCAGAAAGACCTTGTCTGGCTCCCGTCACCAAAGACAGTCAGGGGTTGGTTGAGCAGCGCCTGCCGCAGGAAGGTGGGAATTGCGCGACCGTCATGCGGGCGCATCCGCGGGCCGTAGGTGTTGAAAATCCGCACGATTGCCGTGTCCACGCCCTGCTGGCGGTGGTAGGCCATTGTCAGAGCTTCGGCATATCGCTTGGCCTCGTCGTAGACACCACGCGGGCCGATCGGGTTCACATGGCCCCAGTAGGTCTCCTTCTGCGGGTGCTCCTTCGGGTCGCCGTACACCTCTGATGTAGAGGCAAGCAAGAAGCGGGCCCGCTTGTGCTTGGCAAGGCCAATTGCGTTGTGAGTTCCGTACGAGCCGACCTTGAGCGTGTGAAGGGGGAGCCGCAGGTAGTCGATTGGGCTGGCTGGCGAAGCGAGGTGGTAGACGTTGTCCACAGGCTCGTCCACATAGAACGGCTCAGTGATGTCCACGTTGATGTGCTCAAACTGCTCGCCGTGGAGCTGCTCAATGTTCGACAGCGAACCTGTTTCCAGGTTGTCAACGCAGATAACGCGCTCGCCTTGAGCGATCAGCGTTTCGCAGAGGTGCGAGCCGAGAAAACCGGCGCCGCCTGTAACTAGCGAAGTAGGCACGCCCTCAGATTACGGACACGCCGTCAAATCACCTGCACCTGAACGGACACGCCCTTCAGAGAGGGATAGCCGTCGTGAGTGCAGCCTCGGCGGGCTCTGCGCTCGCTTCGCTCGCAACGCGCCCGGCGAAGCTGCATCCCACGACCCCGTTCCGGAACCGGGCATGGCGTGTCCGGGTACTTGCCGTG
>CAZZKI010000125.1:0-4771 GCA_964654785.1 uncultured Solirubrobacteraceae bacterium | reverse complement strand
TTGGAACAGCTGCGGCCAAATCGTCTCCACGGACCACTTGGTCAATGCCTTGGGCTGCGTCGTCAACAACCACGGCAAGGTTGTAGGCGTGGACTCCGTCGAAGCGGCGCAGCACCGGGTCAGAGGCTTGCCCGTACTTGGGGCCAAGCACTAGGTCCTCCCACTCAACGGTGACATCACCGAGGCTTGCCCGGAGCGCTCCGGGCCTTCCTGTCTTGGCCTGCTTCTCAGCCCGCTCCGAGTCAGTCAGATCTCTGCAAGTGCCCTGGTAGGGCCGCTGTGGGTCGTGTGGGGCCGCGGCGGCCAGTTCGGCGCGTGTGCACCAGCACGGGTACACGAGCCCCTCTGCATCAAGCTTCGCGATCGCGTCCTCATACAGACCTGCGCGATCCGACTGGAATACGGGTGTGCCTTGCCAAGTCACGCCAATGGAAGCAAGGTCAGCCTCCTGCTGAGTTGCAGTCTCAACGGCTGTTCTGTCTGGGTCCAGGTCTTCAAATCGCAGGATGAATCCACGGCCCGTGTTCTTTGCGATCAGCCAGGCAAGAAGCGCGGTGCGCAGGTTTCCGACATGGAGGCGGCCGCTGGGGCTGGGTGCGTAGCGGCCGAGCCCCTGATTCTGGAGTTCGCTTGTTGGGACGCTCATACCGCTGGAGGCTAGAGAGCCGGTCCGCATTTACCCTCGCAAGACATGCGTCCTGTAAGGATCCACGACTCTCTGACTGGCGACCTCCTTCCGCTCGAGCCGAGCAACGGTAACAAGGTAGGCATCTACGCCTGTGGGCCCACGGTTTATGGGCGAATCCATGTTGGCAACGCAAGGCCGTTCGTTGTCTTCGGAATCCTGCGCAGGTTCCTTGCCGCAGCAGGGTATGAGCCAAAGCTCGTCTCGAACCTCACAGATGTGAACGACAAGATCTACGCTGCCGCGAACGCCGCCGGCGTGGGCAGCTCTCAGCTCGCTGAGGAGATGGGATCGCTCTACAAGGCAGATACGGACGCGCTGGGAATTGGCCGTCCAGACGCCGAGCCATTGGCCACAGGCCACATTGACGAGATCATCAGCCTGATCTCAGACCTGATTGATGGGGGTCACGCATACGAAGCTGAGGGCGACGTTTACTTCAGTGTTCGTTCGCACCCCGCCTACGGCGAGCTCTCCCATCGCGATGTTGACCAGATGGACCAAGGCGAAGGGGTGGAGGGCGCATCGCTAAAGCGCGACGCACTTGACTTCGCACTCTGGAAGGCAACCAAGGACGGCGAGGACACTTCTTGGGACTCGCCATGGGGGTCAGGCAGGCCTGGCTGGCACATCGAGTGCTCAGCAATGGCTGAAGCGGAACTGGGCGTTGATTTCGAGATTCACGGCGGTGGTTCAGACCTTGTCTTCCCGCACCACGAGAACGAGCAGGCCCAAACTGCCGCAGCGCGTGGAAGGCCACTCGCACGGATCTGGATGCATAACGGCATGGTTCGGTTCGGGGAGGAGAAGATGGCCAAGTCCGTTGGCAACGTTCTTCTGCTCCATACCGCCATCGAAGACCACGGCCGTGACGCAGTACTGATCTGGCTCCTTGGCGGCCACTACCGCCAGCCACTGTCCTGCACAGATGAGCGCTTCGCAGAGGCCAAGGCTCGGATTCAGCGCATTCGCGAGGTCGCGCGCCGCCTTGAGCCAGGGCCGTCTCCTGATGCTCTCGCCCACTACCGCGAGCGGTTTATGGACGCGCTTGCCGATGACTTCAACACTCCAGCTGCGCTGGCGGAGCTCTTCGGTTGGGTTCGTGATGCGAACAAGGAAGGCGGCGCAGTAGGCGGTGACGATCTTCAGGCAATGCTTGAGGTATTCGCACTCGACAACTTGCTTGAAGAACCAGCTGGTGATGGTCCTGACGCAGCAGCGCTTGAGCTCCTCACAGAGCGTGAGACCGCCCGCGAAGCCAAGGACTGGGCAGAGGCAGACCGGATTCGTGACGAGTTGCTGGCGATGGGCTGGACTGTCCGCGACGGCGACAACGGGCCTGAGCTAGTCCCAGCGCAGTGATCATCTACGGGCGTAACGCTGTAGACGAGGCCATTGCTGGCCCGCGCGAAGTCAGCAGGATCTGGGTTTCCGACCGGGGCGCAGAAGACCACTGGCCGAAGTCAATCCCGGTTGAGAAGGCTGACGGCGGAAGCCTCGAGTCCCGCTGCGGGTCTGGTGACCACCAAGGTGTTGTCGCTGAAGTGTCCGACTTTGTCTACGCGACGGAGGAAGACCTTCTAGGCAAGCCAGACGCCTTGATCGTCGTACTTGACGAGGTACAAGACCCAAGGAACTTTGGAGCAATCTGCCGGGTTGCCGAGGCAGCTGGGGCTGATGGCATCGCCATTCCACGCCACAGGAGCGCTGAAGTCACACCAACCGTCTGTAAGGCCTCTGCGGGAGCTGTTGAGCACCTGCCAGTAGTCCAAGTTAGGAATGTCGCTGACTTCCTGGACGCTGCCAAGGAGCGCGGCTTCTGGGTACATGGGGCGGCAATGGGTGGTGAGGCTTGGGACACCGTTGATTGGAAGGGACCAGTCGTCCTCGTTATGGGCTCAGAAGGAAAAGGCCTGCGCCCGCGAGTGGAATCAAGCTGCGACCGCCTGGTCGCACTTCCGCTCAACGGGCGCATCGAGTCTCTAAACGTGGCAACCGCCACTTCGGCACTGCTTTACGAGGCAGTGCGGCAGCGCACCGCAAAGGGCTAACGCAGCCCTGAAAACAAGGGATTTCGGGCCTCGGCAACGAGGTTCGAATAATTTTGCTTGACAAGCGTGCAGAGTTATGGAAGGCTGCCGGAGTTCCTTAAGCCTCTACCACAGGTTGAGATTTAGTGGTTGAGCTTTTGGATAGAATCTAGGAGATGGCGCCAGGGGAGGCAGTGCGTCGCTTACCAATACAGCTATTGCTGTTCGAAAGGACGATCGCATGTCAACCAATCCCCAGCCAGCTCTCAGAAAGCCTAAGGCTCGACCTAAGCTTGATGATCAGTTTCTAATTGCCCTCGCCAAGCAAGGCGACGAGCAGGCACTCGATCAACTGGTTCGTCGTTATCACGGCTTCGTACGCCTCAAGGCGTCTTCGTACTTCCTCGCCGGAGGTGACTCAGATGACCTGATTCAGGAGGGTCTTGTGGGCCTCTACAAGGCGATTCGCGACTATCGAACGGACCGCGAGTCGAGCTTCAGGAACTTCGCTGAGCTCTGCATCACAAGGCAGATCATCACCGCGGTGAAGACTGCAACCCGTAACAAGCACACGCCTTTGAACCAGTACGTCTCGTTCTCCTCATCGCCAAGCGGTTCTCAAGGGGAGGGCGAGCCAACACTCGACGAGTTCATTCCGGGCCCTGCAGTGGATGACCCGGCAAGCCGCGTCATCTCCTCGGAGGAGCTCCGTGCCCTTGTTGACTGCCTCTCAGCTGAGCTCTCAGAGCTTGAGGCTGAAGTTCTTGCCCTCTACCTCGACGGTCGCCCGTATGAGGAGATTGCAGAGCGCACCGGCAGGGACACCAAGACAGTGGACAACGCCCTCCAAAGGGTTAAGCGCAAGGTTGGCGTGCACCTTGAGTCGCGCAAAGTCCCAGCCTGATCCCATCTCCAAATTCATGAAAAGCGCCTGGTTGCCAATCGGCAGCTGGGCGCTTTGTCTGTCGGGCCTACAGCCGCCGGGCGGGGGCGCTAGGATTTCCAACCAATGAGCACTCTCATCGCAATGAGCCCAGCTTGGTCGTTCTCAATCGGCCTTCTGTTCACATTCCTCGGCATCGGGGTCCTTGTGAACATCCTGCTTGTGGTGATCGCAGTGCGCATCCTCTCCGAGCGCCAAGAGAACCGGGCGATCGAAGAGCAGCGCGTTACCGGCTAGCTCTGAGCTGGCTCAAAGATTGAGGGGTCCAGCTCCGCAGTCTTCTTGCCGTACTCGACGTGAGAGCCGATCCAGACCCCGGTGACCTTGCCGTCGTCGGTTGTGTACCAACCAGGGCATCCCGCTGTAAAGACAGTCTTGCCAAGGCGCTCTTGGGCCTCCTTGTTGAAGTTCTCCTCAACGGACTTGCGAACCTCCAGTGCTCCGCCACCTCGCGATTGCAAGTAGTCAATTGCCTTTGAAATCCATTCGGACTGCTTCTCAAACATCCAAACCAGAGTGTTGGTGAGGCTTCCCGTGTTGGGCCCGTAGACCATGAACATGTTGGGAAACCCATGAGTAACAAGCCCCAAGTAGGCCTCAGGACCGGTCTTCCAAGCTTCGCGAAGAGTCAGGCCATTGCGACCAGTGACTTCCATGGGTGCGATGTACTCAGTTGGGGTGAACCCCGTGCACCAGACGATCACATCAACGTCAACGTGGCTTCCGTCCTCACAGACCAGTCCTGTCTCGTCAACTGCAACTACGCCTGAATTGACAACTGCTACGTCCTCCCGGGCGATTGTCGGGTACCACTCTGAGGACAGCAAGATCCGGTTACACCCCAGGGGGTAGTCGGGGGTGCAGGCAGTGATTTTCTGCGGGTTGACGAGCTTCTTCGCGATCTGACGGCGAAGGATCCTCTCCCAGACCTTTCGAACTGGATCTGCCTTGCGAAGCACTAAGGGGTAGCGGGCTTCGAAATAGAGCCACATGATGTTGTGGTACCAGCGCAGCAGGAATGGAAAACGGCCGCCGAGAGTCTTTTCGAGTTTGCTCGGCGCCCAGTCCACCTTGCCTACTACCCAGTTTGGGTGGCGTTGAACGAGCGTGAGG
>CAZZKI010000124.1:0-4798 GCA_964654785.1 uncultured Solirubrobacteraceae bacterium | reverse complement strand
AGACTCGACGCCGCTCAAACCCTGGTGGCATGGATGTGCTGAACGTCCTCGGAACAGAGGTCAAGCCAATGCGTGAGCGCAAGCCGCCGTGGTTCAAGGTTCCACCTCCCGGCGGAGCCAAGTACATCGAGCTTCGCAACATGATCAGGGAGGAAAACCTCCACACCGTCTGCCAAGAGGCCGCGTGCCCAAATGTGGGCGAATGCTGGGAGCGAGGCACCGCAACCTTCATGATCCTCGGCGACACTTGCACCCGACGCTGTGGGTTCTGCCATGTGCGCACAGGCAAGCCAACTTGGAATGACCCACTTGAACCGGCCCGGGTAGCGAGGTCAATCGCAACGATGGGCCTGCGCCATGCGGTGGTCACGAGCGTGGACCGCGACGACCTTCCTGACTACGGCGCTGGGATCTGGGCAGCGACGATTCGTCAGATTCGCGCCCAGTCACCGGACACCAAGATCGAAGTCCTTACCCCTGACTTCCGTGGTGTTGAGATGCCATTGGCCAGAGTGCTCGACGCCGGGCCCGATGTCTTCAACCACAATGTTGAAGTGGTTCCGCGCCTCTACTCGGTTGCTCGTAGAGGCTCAACTTGGCAGCGCTCACTGCGCGTGCTTGAGAACGCCAAGCTGATCGCCGGCGATGCAGTCACGACCAAGTCAGGGTTGATGGTTGGCCTTGGTGAGTCGTTTGAGGAAATGGTTGACGCCCTGGGGCAACTGCGTGAAAAGGGCGTTCAGGTGATCACGATTGGGCAGTACCTGCGCCCCACTGAGAACCACCTTCCTGTTGTTCGCTGGTGGGAGCCCGCTGAGTTCGACGAGCTGGCCCGCATCGGAATGGAGGAGCTGGGCTTCGACCATGTAGCAGCAGGCCCACTTGTGCGTTCCTCGTACCACGCTGACGAGCATGTGATGCAGGAGCGGCCGGGAACCGGGCCGCTCGCAGCAACAGCGGGCTAGAGCCAACAGTGCTGCCTCTGCGGGACGACATTGGTGACGGTGGCGCGACTCCAGCCGCCCTTGTTGTGATCGCTTTGATCACGATCGCGGGGTTCGCGATCCCAGGCGGCGGATGGATACCGGCGCTTGTTGCCCTCGCAGCAGCGTGGGTGTTCGTCCCAACGCTGGTCGAACGCTTTGGCCCGATCCCAGTCGTTCTTCTGGCTGCAGCAAGCGGCGCTCTGGGAGGTTGGCTGGCCACCAAGTCCGGAAACGAGGCTGGCCAGTGGGCCGCGCCAGCGGCAGCTGCAGGTGTGACGCTCGTCCACCTTGCCGCTAACCGCGGGGCGAGAGTGATGGGCCTAGTCCTTATCCCCTTCCGCTCCGGCTTTGCAGAGGTTCAATCCCCGATCTTCGCCGCCTGCTGGGCAGGTCTCGCGGTGATTCTCGTCGTAATCCTTTGAGGAACCCATGAAGCTAATCGTCGGACTAATCACGCTCCTCGCTTCATTCACAGTCGCAGCGTTGACTGCGTACGCGATCAAGGACGCGGGAGGTCTGGACATCCTCTCGATCCTCTCGATC
This sequence comes from uncultured Solirubrobacteraceae bacterium, assembly GCA_964654785.1. Taxonomy (GTDB): domain Bacteria; phylum Actinomycetota; class Thermoleophilia; order Solirubrobacterales; family Solirubrobacteraceae; genus WLNJ01. Next base: position 3,269 of record CAZZKI010000124.1, on the reverse strand, counting down.
TTCGTCGCGATTCTCCTCTTCCTTGCAGGCGTGGCAGCCCTTCGGAGCGAGGACTAATGAACCGCGGGCTGCTCGCAGTTGGAGTGGCAGCAGTGACTCTCGCCGGCGGCCTAGTAGCCGCGGAGGAAATCCCCAACGGAGGAAAAGGCGCGAGCAACGCGTCAGCCGAGACTGCCCCGCCGGCTCCCAAGCCGGCTGCCGTCCGCTGGGGGATTGACAAGGCTCCAGCCAAACATCGGGTTCGGCCAAACCTCCCTGGCTGGCCAGCCGCTGGAATCCTGATTGACCTCAACACAGGCCAAGTGATGTGGTCCTATCGGGCTGACACCCGCCGTCCAATCGCAAGCCTTACGAAGATGATGAACGCTCTCGTAGTGACAAAACGCCCGATCCTCGACAAGACAATCCGGATCTCCCCCAGTGCAGCCAACATGGGCGGCTCCGTGGTTGGCGGCCTTGCAGTTGGAAGCAGAATCAAGGTGCGAGACCTGCTCAAGGGAATGCTGATTGTCTCCGGCAACGATGCTGCGATGGCGCTGGCCCAAGGGGTTGGTCACGGCCGCTTCGTCTCTGCGATGAACCGCAAGGCCAAGGAGATGGGTTTGAAGTGCACCCGCTTCAACACTCCAACTGGACTCTCCGAAGGGGACAGGTCCTGCGCTAGGGACTTGGCCTTTATCGCGCGGGCTGTCGTCGCAGACCCGGACCTTCGCAAGATCGTCCGCACCAGCTGGACTCGCATGTCGATAGGCAACGGGCGCACTGCTGGCCTGTGGAACCGCAACCCGCTGATGAGGTCCCACTTCTCAGGAATTACCGGGATCAAAACCGGTCATACGAACGCAGCCGGCTACAGCCTGGTTGCGACTGCCAAGCGCGGAAACCGCCGCCTGTTGGCAGTAATGCTGGCCGAGGATGAGTTTGGGCGAGATATGGCCGCCCTGCTCAACCAAGGCTTTCTGGCACTTAAGCGCTAAGGGAAGCCGCCCTCGGAGGGCCGACGGCGCTACCGTCCGAGTCAAGTAAGTCCCTCAACCCTCAAAGAGGATCAACAGTGGATCTCAACGACACACCAGAACAAGCGGAATACAGGGCCAAAGTCCGTAGTTGGATTGAAGCCAACAAGGCCGACGCCCCAGCCCTCGGCGGCGCAGAGGCCGGCAAGGAAGAGCAGTGGGTCGCAGAACGACGCGACTGGCAGCGCAAGCTTGCCGAAGGCGGTTTTGCAGGAGTCACATGGCCAGCCGAGTTTGGCGGCCAAGGCCTTGGCCCAATCAACCAGGTGATCATCACTCAGGAGCTTCAGGAGGCAGGAGTCCCGGGCATCCTTGACGTGATCGGCATTGGCATGCTCGGGCCGACGATCATCGCCCACGGCACTGATGAGCAGAAGCAGCGCCACCTCGCCCCGATGCTCGCCGCCGATGAGGTTTGGTGCCAGCTCTTCTCAGAGCCAGCAGCAGGCTCCGACTTGGCTGGCATCCAGACCAAGGCTGAAGCTCAAGCTGATGGAAGCTGGAAGCTCAATGGCCAGAAGGTCTGGACGACGAATGCCCACTTTGCTTCCTTCGGACTGATCCTCGCAAGGACCAACTCCGACGTTCCAAAGCACAAGGGCATGAGCATGTTCATCGTGCCGATGGACGCTGAGGGAGTGACGATTCGCCCCCTGCGCCAGATCACTGGTGAGGCTGAGTTCAACGAGGTCTTCTTTGACGACGTTGTAATTCCAGCCGAGGCAGTAGTCGGCCCAGTTGACGGCGGTTGGATGGTTGCCCTCACCACGCTCCTGTTTGAGCGCCTTGCAATTGGCGCTGGCTCAGAGGGCTTTGGCTACAGGGCAGATCGCTTCGCTGCAGCAATCGCCGGAGATCCAGTTGCAAGCGCCGACCACGATGTTCGCCATCGGCTTGGCAAGCTGGCAACCGACCTGCTGGCGCTCCGCTACACAGGCTTCCGCCACCTCACAGCGATTGAGCGTGGTGGCCTGCCTGGTTCCGAAGCAGCACTTGGCAAGGTCACAGCAGTTAAGGCAGCTATTGCAGCGGGTGACCTGATTGCCGATGTGATCGGTCCCGACGCGCTTGCTGAAGGCGAGTGGTCGTACCTGATCTCCTTCCTGCCTGGCCTCAAGTCAGCTGGCGGCACTGAGGAGATCCTGCGCAACATGGTCGGGGAGCGAGTCCTCGGCCTCCCAACCGAGCCGCGACTCGACAAGGGCATTCCGTTTAACGAGCTACGCGCTCTCGAGAAGGAAGGAGCATCGGCATGAACTTCGAGCTCTCTGATGAACAGAACGCGCTGCAGGAAGCAGCCCGTGACGCACTTAGCCGCGTCAACACAGTTGAGGCTGCCCGTGAGGCACTTGAGGACGAGTCGAAGCGCGCTGACCTTTGGGAGACAGCAGAGGCAGCAGGTTGGACTGGGCTTCTCGTGTCCGAGGAACAAGGCGGCGTAGGCCTAGGCCCACTGGACGCGATGCTCGTGGCAGCTGAGGCTGGCCGCAGGCTTGCCCCAGTAGCACTGCTTGGTCATCTGCCAGCGACGCTTCTGGCTGAGGGCGACGAGCTTCAAGCTCTCGCCGCAGGTGAGAAGCGAGGTGCATTCGTTCCGGCAATGCCTCCAACTGACCTTGACCACGCTTGGACGGTTGACCCGCAGTCAGGCCTGCGTCGTTCGCCGGCGCCAGCACTTGACGGCAACAAGGTCACAGGCCGTGTGCACTGGGTCCCAGATGCTGGTCAGGCAGACCTGCTTGTCGTCATTGCAGTTGACGGAACCGAGCCAAAGGCTGTCGTGATTGACCCATCACAAGGCGGAGTCAAGGTTGAGCCTGTCATTTCGTATGACTCGACTCGCCCGATGGCTCACGTTGAGTTCGACGCAGCTGAAGGCAAGGTCGTGTCTGCCTCAGCTGACCAGATCGCCCTCGCTTGGTCTGTCGCCCAAGGCCTCATCGCTGCCGAGTCACTCGGAGCTGTTGAGGAGGCTCTTGAGCGCTCAGTGCAATACGCAAAGGAGCGCTACACATTCGGCCGCCAGATCGGCTCCTACCAAGCTGTCAAGCACTCGCTGGTTGAAGTGCTGCGCCTGATGGAGAACGCTCGTTCGCTGATGTACTACGCCGGCTGGGCTGGCCAAGACTCGCCAGAGCAGTTCACCCTTGCAGCCCACGCATTCCGCGTTGGGGCTGGCGAGGCGTTGGACTACGCCTCACGCGAGTTGATCAGCGTCCATGGCGGTATCGGTGCGACATGGGAGCACGACGC
>CAZZKI010000123.1:0-4811 GCA_964654785.1 uncultured Solirubrobacteraceae bacterium | reverse complement strand
GAGCTGACTCAGCGGGGCTAGGAACTGGAATCTTTGGAGCGGACACAGGCGGGGTGGGCGGAGTCATCCGGGCTGGTGGCGCGGCGGGAGCACTTACCGGAGGCGCCGCGGGGGCAATAGGAGCCGCTGCTGCAGGGCGAGCCGCTTCGCGAGGCTTAGCCTTCTCTGAACCGATCGCCGACTTGTCAATTGGAGTCGTTCGAATTCCAAACTCTCCGAGTCCGAGGCGATCATCGCGCTCAATCGAGATTCGCGGCCTCTCGCTCAACACGAGATTCTCGCGGCGGGCGTGCTCAAGCAAGTAGGAAGCGAGTTCCGTCTTGAGCTCCTCCTGATGGTCGGCGAATCGGTCGTAGTCGTCTGGGCTAAGGAAGACGGTGTACACGGTCGGGACGTACACCCGCGATACAAACGCCTTGCGATTCTCGTCCATCTCGCGAGCCAAACGGCGAGCGATTTCTACCGGGCGAACCTCCGACTTAAAGGCGCGCGAAAACGTCCCCTCAACGAGGTTCGCGAGTCGAGATTCGATGCTTCGGAACACGCTCATCGGATACTTCGCAACCTCTCAATCATGGTACGGGGTCCTTCCTCTGGTGCCGCAGTACTAAGACTCGGAATGCCCCGTAGCGCGACAGCTGCTGCTGCACCGGCAAGGGCCCCCGCAAGCACGCCGCGGGACAAGCCTCCTGACACCGTAGCCGTGGCAAGGCCGATTACTGCCGCCCAGCACGCGCCAGCTACTGCATCCGCAACCGCATTACGTCCCTTGACAAGCAACGGCAGAACGGCGGCGCCTACCCCCCAAACTGCAGCAACGGCGGGAAGGGGTCCCTGAAGCAAGGGAACCAGGCCATGTTCAACCGCAGCCGTGGGATTGGACTCCCAGATGGCGGACGCTTCGGCCTTGGCTGGAGGTCCGCCAAGCAGAGTTCGACCGAGAAGCAATTCGGCACAGCCGATTTGCCAGGCTCCGACCGCTCCCGCGACAAAGCGGAGCCAGATGCCTTCGGAGAATGAGGCAATGGCCGGCCATGCTCCTGCAAAACCGGGTGACCCCAGAAGGGGTGCAAGCGACGGGACAGACCACCACTCAGGGAGGCGCCACATCAGCGGCGCACAGGGAAGGAGGGTCGCTGCCAGCACAACTGCCTCGCCCGATTTCCCGGAGCCTGCGGTGGCTGTGATGGCAGCAAGAACGCTGATCAGCCAGCCAGCTCGCGGAAGGCAAGCAACGAGTGCCACCACGCCTCCAGCGATGATCCACATCGCCTGCCTGTCAGACGGTGCTGCCAGTTCCACAGTCCAAAGCAGGGCTACGCCGCCAGCAGCGAGTGCCCCAAGGGCTCGTCGGACCCAAGCAAATCGACCATCGCTACTAAGAGAGGAAGCAATAGCCGTCCGGGTCCTTGGTCCCCGTGGAGCAGATGGGACTGCCATTTCGCGATCCCGATCCAACTCGCCCGGTTGGACGCGGCGAACCTTGATTGTCCCGTCCTTGCGCCGAACGGCTGGGGCAATCGTCCCTGGCTCATCGTCAGTGACGGCAATCGCAGCCATCAAAGCGCCACCCAGTTCGGCCAGAGTGCCGCGGTCATCGGGGTCTGGCTCCAGCGCGCAGTCAATCGCGTCAACCAGACCCTCCGGAAGATCGGGGCGCTCATCAGCGAGCAACGGAATCTCACCCGAGGCAAGGTTTCGAGCTGTCTCAGCAGCCGTTCTTCCACGCACAGGGTTCTTGCCAGTGAGGCCTTCGAAGAGAACCACTCCCAATGCCCAAAGGTCCGTCTCAGCGCCGAGTTCGTCGCCGCTTGCCTGCTCAGGGGACATATACGCCAACGTCCCCACCACATCACCGGTGCGAGTCAACGACGACTCTCCTGCGAGCCGCGCAATCCCAAAGTCAGCCAGCTTGACGATCCCGGCCTCGGACCGGGGAGCGTCAGGAATCAGAATGTTGCCTGGCTTCACATCGCGGTGAATTACGCCTTGCGAATGGGCGTGGTCCAACGCAGCCGCCAAGGCGGCACCAATTCGAACAACATCACGGTCTGAGCAACGACCCTCCGCGTAGATCTGGCCGAGTGTCATTCCCTTGATGAACTCGGACACCATGTATGTATGAGTTTCGTCGGCTCCGGCCTCGTGGAGTGTCACCACACCCGGATGTGACAGGCGAGCTGCGGCCTTGATCTCGCGCTCGGCCCTTTCGCCAGCCAGGTCCAAAGGAATCGCTTTGACTGCGACATCCCTGCCCAGCTTTCCGTCAGTCGCGCGCCACACCGTTCCGAAGGCACCGGAGCCGATCGCCTCGACCAGCTCGTAGCGATTCAGCACAAGCGAACTTTGGGGTGGGGTCATTGCGGGGCTTGAACCCCTAATTCGAGCCATCTGGGCCACCTTCGCCACGGAATTACCGTCCCCTGCCAGAAAATCGCCTTTTTAGCGCAACGCAGATGGGCGTTCAGAACGCACATTCGCCGTGCAAATCGCCATAATCAACTAAGTCCTTGGCATTTAGACGTGCCTTGACGAACCAAGAACATGTCGTTCTTTGACGACGAACCCACCGAGGCCGCACCGGCCACTGAAGCCCCGAGGCGCTCGGGCGGCGACCGGCCGCCCCGAGACCCTGCGGATCAATCGGTCATGCAGCGCCGTCTGATTGCAGTAGGTGCAGCGATCGTGGTGGTACTGATTCTCGTTGTTGGAGTTAAGGGCTGCCTCGACTCGCAGACGAGCTCGCAACTCAAGGAGTTCAACCGGAAGTCCTCCCAGCTGATCGCTGACTCTGACAGTCAAGTCGGGAAGGCCTTCTTCAAGGCAGTCCAAGGAGCTTCAACCAAGCCTCCGACTGATGTTCAGGACAACGTCAACCAACTTGCAGTTTTGGCAGGCGAGCAGGTGAAACAAGCTCAACGCCTCGACGCGCCTGACAGCCTCAAGAGCGCCAAGGACAACCTTGTTCAAACCATGCAGCTTCGTCGTGACGGAGTATCAGCGATCGCCAAGGAACTTCAGACCGCAGTGTCCAGAAACTCCTCTGACAGCGCGAAGGCCGTCCAAGCGATTGCCGGTTATATGCGGGCCTTTGACGCATCCGATGTGATCTACGCCCTCTATGTATCTCCGCGAATCAGCAAGGCCCTTGACGATGATGGGATTGCGGTTGGAGCTGGCGGCGAACAGGTTGCCCAAACAAGCTTCTTCCCAACCTGGCAGTGGCTTAATCCGGCCTATGTAACCCAGCAGCTTGGTTCGGCAGGCTCAGCCAACACTGCTGCCACGCCGGGCACCCACGGCCACAGCTTGGACAGCGTTTCCGCCGGGGGCCAGCAGCTGAGCCCAGACACCACCAACAGCGTTCCTGGCAGCCCACCCCCAGCATTCGCGGTCAGCTTCACTAACGGCGGCAGCGCCGATGAATCCAACGTGACAATCACAGTCAAGGTTGAAGGCGGCCCATCGCCGATCACTGCCACAAAGGTTGTTGCGAGGAGCACCGCAGGTCAACAACAGACAGTTCAAGTGCCGCTTGGCAGCGCTCCTCCGATTGGCCAGCAAGTAACAGTCACCGTAACCATCTCATCGGTGGCCGGCGAGTCCAATTCGGACAACAACACGCTTAGCTTCCCGGTCACCTTTACCTGATCCCGAAAGGGCCGGGGCTTCGCCAGATGAGTATTCGAGTCGCATGTCTAGGGCCTGAGGGCACCGTCAGCCACGAAGCGCTTGAGGCGGCAGCTCAGGCTGCCGGCGCAGAAGTTGAGCCTCTTCTTACATCAACCATTCACCATGCTGTTGCAGCTCTCACAGCTGGTGAAGCGGATTTCGCGCTCGTTCCCCTTGAGAATTCGCTTGAGGGTGGAGTTGCCCCGACTCTTGATGAGATTCTCGCTCGTGAGGGAACAACACCAATTGTCGGTGAGCTCCTCCACCCAGTGCGGCACCGGCTCATCGCCAAGAGGGAACTCGCGCTCAGGGAGATCACTGAAGTCATCTCCCTGCCGTTCGTTGCGGCCCAATGTGGGCCTTGGCTTAGGGAGAACCTCCCTGAAGTGAAGATAACCCAGGCCCACTCAACAGCAGACGCTGTGAGGACTATGGCCGAGACCGAAGGCAATGTAGCTGCTCTCGGAACAGCCCTTGCAGCTCGTCTATATGGCGGGAAGGTGCTTGTTGATCAAGTTGACGAAGGTGGGAACACCACGCGATTCGTCTGGCTTTCTACTGATCCGAACAGCGCACTTCCTCCGAATGTCTCGGAGCTTTCCAAGGTCAAGACGTCAATCGTCTTCTGGGGCTCAGGAGCGGAAGAGCCCGGGTGGCTGGTGGACTGCCTCGGTGAGTTCGGAAGCCGCGGAGTCAACCTGACTCGAAGTGAATCGCGCCCACGACGCGACGCCCTTGGCAGCTACGTCTTCTTTGCTGACCTTGAGGGTGACAGCACCGACTCTTCAGTGAGCGAAGCTTTGAGCGGAGTTGCTGCAAAGGCTGACTCGGTCATTCTGCTCGGCTCGTACCCTGCCGCTGGCTAAAAGCAAGGGGCGCCCCTTTTCAAGGACGCCCCTCGTTTATTAGCTGAAAATGTGACCTCTACCTCAACTACGCCGGTGGGACAAGCCCCGGCAGTAGTGGTCACGGTGTCACGGGTTGGATTCCGCCAATCCGCGGTCAGCTGGCCTGACTAGCGGCCGGACACCTCCAGAGTCCCAGAAAAACTTGACACGTTTAGGACCACCTCCTTTCTCTGGTGACTCGCAGAGTAGCGAGCCACTCGGCTGGGAAAAAGGGGCTACTCGTCTTCTGGC
>CAZZKI010000122.1:0-4841 GCA_964654785.1 uncultured Solirubrobacteraceae bacterium | reverse complement strand
TCGAAGCTTCCGCGCCGTAAGTCGTTGCGCTCCGCAAACGGCTGAGCGGCCCCGCAGCGCTACCGTCCCAAGCATGGCCACTTGTTACCGCCACCCAGGGGAAGAGACAGGCGTCTCCTGTTCTGCCTGCGGCCGACCGATTTGCCCTGACTGCATGACTCCCACCCCTGTTGGCATGCGTTGCCCTGAATGCTCGCGAGAGAAGACCCGTGTGACACGGATGACGGCCGACAGGCCCACACCAACAGTCACTCAGGTACTTATCGGACTCAACATCTTCGTCTTCATTGCGCAGGCGCTCTCTGGCGGCGGCTTTGCCTCAGGTGGGTCAGGTTCTCTGATGAGGGCTGGGCAATTGTTCGGACCTGACGTTGCCTACCAGCACGAGTACTACCGACTGGTCACCAGCGGCTTTATGCACGCTGGTTTCTTCCACTTGCTGATGAACATGGTGTTCATCTGGATTCTTGGCCAGATGCTGGAACCAAGGCTTGGGAGCCTCAGGTTCCTGATGCTCTACATGGTCAGCCTTCTGTGTGGATCGATGGGGGCGATGCTGATCGAGCCAATGGTGCCGGTTGTCGGAGCCTCCGGGGCTGCCTTCGGACTGCTCGGCGCTGCCCTTGTAATGCACCTGCGGGAAGGACTTGACCTTCGCGACTCGCCATTGATGCCAGTGCTGGTGATCAACCTCGTGATCACCTTCGTTGTTCCCGGTATTGCCATCGGCGCGCACATCGGCGGTGTGATCGGCGGGTTCATTGCCGGCTGGCTGCTTGAGGAAGTTGACTCCCGCGCTGGTCGAATCGCCAGCCTTCTGGCTGCCGGGGCAGTTGGCGTCGTGGCAGTGGTTGTCGCGATCGCGGCAGCTTCAGGCGGCGGGTTGATTACCGGCCAGCCTGGGCTCTAGCCGGAGAGCTACTGGGCGATCTTCCATTCGCCATTGACCTTGGCGAACTTGATCGGCTTGTCGGTCGGCGCAGCGTTTGCGAGTTCGCCCGTAGCAGTGTTGCCCTTGATTACTACTGTTGCGAGCTTGCCGTTCTTAAGGCGGCCAAGCGAGGTATCCAGCTGCTCACCAAGGGAGTCGAACGCCTTCTTGCCGGTTGGGGTCTCGCTGACTGCTTGAGCAGCTGCCACGCATGTCTTGGCCACTCGGAGGCTTGGTCCGGCGTTGGCGATGCTCTGAGACGCGCGCTCGCCGATTGAGCCGCAGAAGGTCTTCCAATCACCAGAGGCAAGTGCCTTGGTTGCCTTGAGAAGGTTGGTGACGCCTTGGGCGCAATCCGGTGAGCTGGTGGCTGCTGAGATCTGCGAGGTGAACGACCCTTGAGCCTCTGGGGTGAGTGTGCTGCAGAACTCCTTGCCATTCCCGTCAGCTAGGGAATGGGCAGCCTTTTCAAAGGTTGACTTGATCTGGTCCTGATCACTGCCCTTACTGGTGCCGCTGATCAGCACGAAAGCCAAGATCGCAATGGCTGCGACGACGACCGCGACGCCGATACCTACAAAAAGCTTCCTGCGGCTGTTATTGAACTCTGCTGGAGACTCCTCACCCTCGTTGGCTCGGTCGTCAACTTCGGTGGGGTCAACTGGCTTGGCCCCAAAGCTCTTAAGGGATGGCTTGTCGTCTTCGCTCATGTGGGCAACGGTAGCCGACTAAGCGGGCGTTCACGCAGGAATGTCTACCCTTAGTTCCTATGACTGATGTTCTTGAACTCGCAGAGATCAACAATGCACTTGGCGGCACGGACTGGGTTGTCGACGGAGCAACGATCGTGCTCAACAGCGAGCACGCAAATTTCGAAGTTGCCTGGGAGTTTGCCTCGCGTGTTGCCGAGGCGGCAGAAGCGGCTAATCACCACCCAGACATTCTCGTGCACGGCTGGAACAAGTCGCGGATCACGCTGTCCACTCACTCAGCTGGGGGAGTGACTCAGATGGACATTGACCTAGCCAGAGCGATAGACACCTTTCGTGCGTGACACTCGCCGTAGGCCCGGCTAATCTGATTGGCGATTGCATCGATGCCCGAAGGCGACGAAGCTCCTCACCTAAGTAACACCGCGTCCGTCGGGGCGCTGCTGATGCCCGCGCGCTGATGACGACGCTCGCGCTTACAGCCACTGCGCTGCTGCTGCTGGCTAACGGCTTCTTTGTGCTTGCCGAGTACTCGCTGGTGCGGTCCCGCAAGGCCCGCGTTGAGGAACTCAAGTCGCAGGGAGTGCGTGGCTCTGACTCTGCGCTGAAGGCGATGGAGAGCATGTCCGCTGTGATCTCTGCCTGCCAGGTCGGAATCACGATGACCTCAATCGGTATCGGTGCAGTTGGTGAGCAGACACTGGCTCGCTTGCTTGAAGGTCCGCTCGGAGGTATCGCAGCGCACGGAGTCGCAGTAGTCCTGGCAGTGATCATTTCTTACTCGTTGATTACGAGCGCCCACATCGTCATCGGGGAGTTGGTGCCGAAGTTCTTCGCAATCGGTCATGCCGAGCAGGCCTTGCGTTCAGTCGCCAAGCCGATCCTTTGGTTTGAGGTGGCGGTTCGGCCGATCGCTTGGGCGTTGACCAAGTTGTCCCACGGCATTCTTCGGTTGCTGGGCCAGGACCCAGGTCAGATTGGCGAATCAGCCCAGACTTCGGGTGAGATCAAGATGCTGATCGCAGAGTCGTCTGAGATTGGAACGCTCGACCAAGGTGAGGCGGGAATGCTTGAAGGCGTATTCCACCTGCATGAGCAGGAAGCTCGCCAGGTAATGACTCCAATTCCGTCAGTGGAATGGGTTGACAAGACCGCCACAGTCGAGGAAGCACTCAAGACCTGTGTCTCCACCGGCCATACGCGACTTTTGGTTGTAGAGGATGAGGATGTAGACCAAGTACGGGGAGTGGTGCACGCAAGCAAGCTTGTTCAGCGACTGCTTGAAGAGGGGCCCGAGGGCCAGGTTGATGGATTGGAGCACGAGACTCCAGTCGTTCCCGAGAACAAACCCCTTGATGACCTCCTCGCGGACCTCCAGAAGGAACGCATGACGCTTGCCGTTGTCGCTGACGAGTACGGAAGGACAGCCGGCATCGTCACAGTCGAGGACATCGTTGAAGAGATCGTCGGCGAGATTGACGATGAGACCGACCCAACTGGTGGCCCGGTCCGCGAGCTTGCCAACGGCGACATCCTGGTGCGAGGAGAGTTCCCTATCTCAGACCTTCCTGCTCATGGAATTGAGCTCCCTGAGAACCCGGACGACTACACGTCTATCGGTGGCCTTGTTTTTTCTGAACTGGGGCACAGGCCACATGGCGGCGAGACGGTCACGGTTGATGGCTGGACCCTTCGGGTGGAGGGGATGGAGGACAACCGGATCGAAGCGATTCGGGTTCGCAGGCCGCCAGCTGCTGCCAAGAAGCCTGACTCAGAGTCGGACTCCTAACCGTCCCGACCGACTCGGTTTTTCATTTTGAATGAGTCTCGGCGCGCCATGTGCGAAAAGTTTCAAGCCTTGTGTGACGAGTGTGACCGCCGTCACGCCCCGCCAAATAAGGGGATTGTGACCGCCATCACTTTTTGGCGCGTAAACGCTCGCTCTGGGCGTTGACTCTCCGGGAGAGAATTGCCTATATTTGTGTCCTCGCAAGCCGCTGACCACGTCGGCGGCATTGGGGGGAGGGAGACGATGGACCGGGGCGGGTCCATCGCCAAAGTCAGAGAAGCCGGCCAATAGGCCGGCTTCTCCAGTTCTACGGATAGTTAGGGGTCGCCCAGAGGCAACCCCGAGGGACTAGCGGCTCCAGTCGAGGAGGCCACGGCCTGATTTACGGCCAAGGTTGCCTTCAGCAACGAGGTCGCGGACCTTCTGCGGCACTGTTGCGCCGATGGCATCGCCAATCGCTGCCGAGACATCAAGGCCAACGAAGTCGAGCAGCGCCATTGGGCCCATTGGGTGGCCGGCACCAAGCTTCATTGCGGTGTCAATGTCCTCAGGCGGAATGCCTGTCTTCTCTGAGTGCTCCACAGCGTGGAACAGGTAAGGGAAGAGGAGAGCGTTGACAACGAAGCCAGGCACATCTGGGACTTCGACAACTGTCTTTCCGAGTTCCTCGCAGAGAGCGTTGGTGCGGGTGCGCGTGTCCTCAGTTGCATCGTCCATGAAGCAGAGCTCGATCAGCTTCATCTGTGGCACTGGGTTGAACACATGGAGCGCTGCGAAGCGGTCCGAACGGCCACTGGCCTCGGCGAGGGCTGCCACTGAGAGTGACGAGGTCGTCGAAGCGAGAATGGTGTTGTCGCCAACAAGGGCTGCGATCTCACCGAGCATGGCCTGCTTTGGCTCAAGCTCCTCGACGATGGCCTCAACGATGTAGCTGCAGTCAGCCAAGGCGTTCAAGTCGGTGGTGACAGTTACGCGGTTTGCGCGGTCAGCGTCATCAAGCTTCGATGAAAGCTTGGCGATTACACCCTGTGCGCGTTCCACAGATGCGTCTGAGCGAGCCCAGAGGACTACCTCACCGTTAGCGGCAGCGGTTACCGCCAGGCCTGTTGCGATCGCTCCAGAGCCTGCGATCCCGAGTTTTTCTGCCATTACAAGTCTCCTTGTGGTCGTTTGCGGCGAAGGCTACGGATTCACGCCGTCAGGCGTAGTCCGTCCGTGACTCCAAGCCTCTGTGCGCCCCCAGCAGCGAGTTCAATTACCGAGCTTGCCGCAGTACACGAGGCAAGGCGTCGGGGAGGGACGGCATCGTCAATCCTCACCACGGTTCCGCTCGAATCAAGCCATACCAAGTCAAGTTTGAAGCACATGCCAAAGGTGTGAACTGAGCGTGTCCTCGGAAACCAGAGGCCAA
>CAZZKI010000121.1:0-4879 GCA_964654785.1 uncultured Solirubrobacteraceae bacterium | reverse complement strand
CTCCACGGAACAGGACACCGTGCGGAAGGATGGTGGCCGACTTGCCGGTTGATTTGAGACTGGCGAGGATGTGGAGCAGGAACGCGAAGTCGCCATTCTTCTGCGGAGGGAGCCCGTAGGGGAACCGCTTGTAGAGGTCATGCTCGGGGGTGAATCCGGATGTCCAGTTCTTCACGGAGAACGGTGGATTGGCGACAATGAAGTCGAACGTCTTGAGCTTGCGTGCATCCGTCGGGTCCTTGAAGAACGGAGCGGCGAGTGTGTTGTCCTGGTGGATCTCGGCTGTAGCGCAACCGTGCAGGATCATGTTCATCTTCGACAGCGCTGCGGTCGCCTGATCCTTTTCCTGCCCGTACACGGTGAGGTCGAGACCAGTCGCAGCCTTTGCTTCCGCGTGCGCTTTGAGCAGCAGGGAACCCGAGCCGCAGGTCGGGTCGTAGATGGTTTGGGAGGCACTTGTTGCGTGCTCGATGCCAATGAGTCGCGCCATGATCCGCGACACTTCAGCGGGCGTGTAGAACTGTCCCTTGGACTTGCCTGACTCCGTGGCGAAGTGCCGCATCAGGTACTCGTATGCATCGCCCAGCAGGTCGTCGCCGTCGGCAGTGTTGGTCGAGAAGTCAAGCTCGGGCTTGTTGAAGATGAGGATCATCTTCCCCAACTTGTCGACCATCTCTTGGCCTTTGCCAAGCTTCGACTCGTCGTTGAACTCCGCCAAGTCAATGACACCGCGCAGGTTATTCGCCTCGGCAAGTTTGGCCAGGACCTTGTTGATGCCTTCGCCGATGTTCGGTTTCCCGACGAGCGCAAGCATGTCCTTGAAGCTGCCGCCATCGGGGACGATGACAAGGGAACCTGGTGCATTCCTGCGATCTGACACGTACTTCACGAACAGCAGGGCGAGGATGTAGTCCTTGTACTGGGAGGCGTCCATGCTGCCTCGCAGTTCGTCGCACTGCTCCCACAGGGAGCGGTACAGCTCGGACTTTCGCAGGGCCATTAGGTATCCGTTCTCTTCGATGATTCTCGTGCGGTGCGGGGTGGGTAGGTCAGTCTTGAGCGGCCTAGGGGTTCGGTTCGAACGCTCTGTGTACCGGTGTGGCTGGTGGTTCCATCCCCGTTTGCCGTGCTGCGAGCAACATCGGCGTGGGCGACTGTCCGGAACTCCAGGCAGGCGTAATGTCTTGCTGAGTGGCCACTGGGCGTCTACCCCCGACTGTCTCCCCGAAACGTGCTGTCGCGTTGCTCATGCCGAACCACTGTGCTGCAGCCGTCAGCTTCTGCACACACGTTGAGCCTACCGGGGGGCTCCGACATGGCCGAACAATTCCATGGGGCCCCGGCCATGGCCTGTGTTAGGCCGCGGGGCCGCCGGTAGCGGGGCTAGACTCACGCACCTATTCGTGGGCACGGATCGGGGGGGAGAATGCTCACTGAACTTCGGGTGACAAACTTCAAGGGCTTCGCTGGAGAACATCAGGTTCCCCTGGCTCCAGTGACACTTCTCTTTGGCTCGAATTCGTCCGGAAAGACGGCGCTCCTCCATGCCCTGGCTCTGTTGGCCGAGAACTTGTCCAGCTCCCCCTGGCGGCGCCGCAATGACTCATTCGAATTGTCAGCTCCTGACTTGGACCTTGGTGGCTACCGAAATCTCATTCACAAGCACGACATATCGCCAGGAAACTTCATCGGGCTGGGCGCAACGGCGGACCTTATCGGCTATCGATCTCGCTTCACAGGCTCTCGATCGCGACTAGACGACATTGTTGAAGTTGTCGGAGTTCGATCTGCCAGCCACGACTTTAGGTTTGCGCAGAATGAAGATGGAAGAATCTTCCCACTCCAAACGTCGGTGACATTGCATGGCACCAAGGATCTGCCACTGGAATTCAACCCCGTCGAAGGTGATCGCTCCCTCGAATTGGGCTACATGAGCCAAGAACAGGCCGACCAGGCCGCTGCAGCGATCAAGGACCTGGTCCTTCGCCTTGCGTTCTCGACGCCGGAGGCTGAACCCGAGGAATTCGAGACCGTCGACGACTACCTGGCGGAAGTGTTCGCACCCTCGGAAAGCATTTCATTGCCGGCACTCGAGAGGCTCCCCGAAACAACCTTGGCCAAGATGTTTCTTTACGGGACGGGGATACGTCCCTCTCCCGGCTCTATCGGGCACATGAACACGATGGGGCCGAGGCGGATGCAACGGGAATCGATCATCCCGCAAGAATTAGCCAATCTTCTCAACGAGGTCATTCTCGCAGGGAATGCCATTCTTCGGCGTTCGCTGCATCGAGCCGACTATCTCGGCCCGATGCGTGACGTTCCAAGTCGCCTGGAGGAACTCGACCCGGCCACGCCTGAGCGCCTCACGAGCTCAGGTGCCGGAATCGCCGCCATGCTCGACCGAGACCGACGAGCACTTCAATTGGTGAATGCGAGCCTCCAGCAGCTTGATATCCCGTACACGGTCGACGTCAAGCCGGTAGGGCAGGAGGCCTTGCCCAGCGCCGGCAACTACCGCGCTCTGGTCCTCACAGACCTACGAACCAATACCCAAGTATCACCACGTGACCTTGGATTCGGCATAACGCAACTCCTGCCCATTCTTGTCGCGCTATCCCGCCGATCCTCCAACCTCCTTTTGGTGGAGCAGCCGGAATTACACCTGCATCCACGCCTTCACGCTGATCTCGCATCCTCCTTTGTGGCGGCGGCGCGACAAGACCAGCCGACTCAGGTGATCGCCGAGACACATAGCGAGAACTTGGTCCTTCGAGTTCAAAGGCTCGTTCGCGAGCGGGCGCTCTCGCCTGAAGAGGTCTCCATTGTCTATGTTGGGAGCAGTACCGGTGCCGGATCCTGGGTGCAGCCCATCCGAATGAATGATCGCGGCGAATTGATCGACGAATGGCCCGGTGGCTTCTTTACCGAGCGCGCACAGGAGTGGCTCTAGTGCGCGCTGTCGTCGCTGGATCGGGGGCGGACGTCTGGTGCTCTCCGGTTCAACGGCGGCCTGACCAGTTCGTCGTCAGTGAATTTCTGACGAAGAGTGCCATTGTTTCCATGAGCTCTGAGGAATGGTCCGAAGTTCGACAGCGACTAGCGCGTGAAGTTCAGCAGTCCCCTCAGTCACGATTTACTTGCGACCTGCTGGATCTGTTACGCACAGTGCCCATGAGCGATCGCATTGGTAAGCCTCCGGTCGACATCTACCTTTCGGATTACCTCGCCGACGAGGACTTGCAGCCACTGGTCGCTGCAGGTATCGATGGCGTGGTAAAGGACCTCGTCGAATCCCGTCGACAAGCCCTTGAACGACTGCGCAGCCGGAACGCGGTGTATAACGCCATGGTCCGACCCTTTGCATCAACGGCCGAAAGGGTTCGCCTTCTTGACCCTTGGGCTGCCTCTGAAATCTCTCAAGAGCGTGAAGGGATTTCATGGCTGGTCGAGCATCTAGTTCAAGATGGGATTCGAGAGATTGAGATCCTGTCGCTTCGATACGAAAGAGCTCAAATTGGCGTAGATGAGAGGGCCTTTGAACGCCTCTGGCGTGACCATGCCCGGCCTGACATCCGGCTGCGGCTCATTGTGGCCGAGCCGTTGGGTGACGCCCATGACCGTCAGATGCGATTCTTCTATCCCGATGGCGCAAGGACTACTCCCGTCGTAGCCCTTGGACGGGGGGTATCCGTGTTCGAGAAAGAGCAATTCACCACGCCCCCAACGATTACTGATGCGTCTGAAGCGCCCGGAGCGGCAGAGAAGCGTGAGGATGTGATCTACCGCAGCCGCAACCAGCGAAGGACTTTCGAACTTCCTGAACCACCCGCCCGACCACAGCTTCGCGGACCAGAGGCCTCCATGAGACGGCAGCCCAGTTGACCTTCTACGAATTCATGGCGACAAGCTCGGCAGGCGAGACATTTGTCATTCAATCAACGCTGCAGGGACTCGGCGAATTGGCGGACAGGCTGAGGCGGGCGGTTGCCGAGGCTGGACTGGACGTTGAGATCGTTGCGTATCAGGAGGTTCCGATACCCGGCGATGTCCTGAGAGCAGTCATCGAGAGTCAGTTGTCAGGTCTCACGAGTCGCACATTGGAATGGCACCACGATGGGCGCCGCTGGACCACTCCGGCATCAGTTCTCAGCAAGAGCTCCTACCAGCAGGACACGTGGGTCGTGCTCTACGGAGACTACTGATGCGGCTGAGCCAGCCATCCCCGACGGCCAAACACTGTGCTGGAGGGGTACTTACGAAACTCTCCGGCCCTCGTGGATTCCGACTCTTTCAGGCCTCCATCGAGATGCTTGCACGCCATTTCGGCCAGTCCTTGCACACCGCTGTCGGTCCATGCGGGTGGCGCGGGCTGCACCCGGGGGTCCCCTGAGTCATCTGCCTCCCGAGCGACCAAGTGCAGCGACAGTCACGGATAGTGCATTATTATGCACGTCATGACCCTGGCTGAAACCTTGGAGCCGGCGGCCGCGATCTCGCGGACCATCGGCCGACGCGTGCGCGCTGCCCGCACCGAACTCGGCTGGACCCTCGACCAACTGGCCGGACGCTCAGGGGTGAGCCGCCGAATGTTGATCAATGTCGAACAGGGCGTTACCAACCCCAGCCTTGCCACCCTTCTGCGCCTCTCCGACGCCCTGGGCATCGGCCTTCCCGTGCTGGTGGACACCGCCGACGACGGCGGTGAGGCGGTCGTGGTGCATCGCGGCGGAGGGGTCGAGCCCATGTGGACGAGTAGTGCGGGAGGGTCGGCGGTCATGGTCGCGGGCACGACACCGCCCGACGTCAGTGAACTGTGGGACTGGCGCCTCGGACCTGGCGACGATTACCGCAGCGAGGCGCACCGCGCTGGCACCCG
>CAZZKI010000120.1:0-4883 GCA_964654785.1 uncultured Solirubrobacteraceae bacterium | reverse complement strand
AGCCATTCAGGCCAACTGACCCGGATGACGCAGAGTTCGTGGTGCCATCAGCGGACAGGGAAGGTAATGGCAGTGGGACTTATGCGGCTGGCTCGGTTTGGATCTCGGCAGCTGGCAATGGCACTGTGACTGTTAACGGGGCGGAGTTCAAAGTGGACGGGCCGGTTGCGTTTGAGGCGATCGCCCACCCAGTCCATACAGAAGGCGAGCTTGAAATCACATCAAGCGACGGCGTATCGATTCTCGCTACCTGCTTCGCCCCCGGCACTCCCGCTTAAGGCGCTCGCTACTGAAACATGTCGTCGTGGGGCTGCAAATCCCCGACGATTTCCCTGGCCGTCAGATCGTTTAGCAGCGAGTGAACTACCGGCTCCCCTTCGCCGATCACTTCAATCGCACGGCCAGGCCAATATGGAGAGCCCTGAGGGGCCTTGGCGAGAAAATGCTGCTCAAAGACCCACGAGCCTGTGTTCCACAACTGCTGGCCGCCGGGAATCTGCCACTCGGACAAGTCGTCACCCGGCAATGGGCCGGGGCGATGCGTGTGCCCGTAGAGGACATGTTTCTCGTTCAGCCCAAGACCTGCAACGGCACTGGCGGCAGCATCAATTCCCGCGCGCCTTAAGGCTTGGGGCGAAATGTCTGACCGCAGTGGCCCGAGCTTTGCAGTGTTGAGGAGTCCGACCGCCCCCGCGAAACCAACCATTGCTGCCCGCTGCCGCATCGGGCTATGGCCACTTCCCCCAGCGAGCATCTTCCAAGCCCGCGAAGAGACCCCATGCGCTCCGATGCCCATTCCTCCGGGCACCTGCTGTGCGACTTCGTAAGTCCACGAGTACATCGGCGCAAGGACTGCCTCATAGTCATCGGCGCCTGCTGCCGTGTCAGCTGGGCGGCCAGTGATCTTGGCCATTACCCCTGCGGCGAGGCGCTCAAACGTGGGAACTTGAATGTGGCGGTCAAGGTAGTTCCCGTGGAAGGCGATCACCTGCGAGTTGATTTGCACACATGGGTAGCCCAGGCTGACCTTGGCTGGTGCCAGCGCCTCGGCCAACTTCGCGGAGATCCAGCCGCTATCGGCCGGCGCTACCTCTGTATTTCTCAAGGGGTGCGGTCGCCCATCGTGGCGGCGAGCATCAAGCCATGGCCCGATCACAGCGTGATCGTGGTTTCCACCCACGATCACAACCTCAGTCTTCTTCTTTAAGGCGCTTGCCAAGTCCTCAAGAACCGGAAGGGCGTTCGACAAGGCCTCATGCGCCGGCCCGTGGCGAAGCTCAAGCGTATCCCCAAGCAATACAAGCCTGTCGCAGCCGGAGAGGAAGTCCTTGAGTACCTCGCGGTTACCTTTGTTCCTGAGAATGTCAACTCCGAGCCTGCCACCAAGGTGGAGGTCTGAGATAACAACGGTCCGCATGGCTTGGGGACTCAGTCCGCGCCGACTGCCGAGCGAACTGCCTTGGGAAGCATGAACCGGACGTCCTCTTCAGTCACGGTTACTTCCTCAACCTGCTCTGTGCCACGAGCCTTGAAGAACTCGATCAGTCGCTGAACCAAGTCCTCTGGTGCGCTTGCGCCTGAGGTAATCCCAACTACCTTCTTGCCCTCAAGCCATTCCTCTCTGACTTCACCCTCGTTGTCAATCAGGTGGGCATCAGTTCCAAGGTCTCGGGTGACGTCAACAAGACGGTTTGAATTCGACGAGTTGCGAGAACCGATAACCAGAACGAGGTCGCACATGGTGGCGAGCTTCTTAACTGCCAACTGGCGGTTTGTCGTGGCGTAACAAATGTCTTCGTGCTTGGGAGTTGCGATCTGCGGGTAGCGCTCCTTGAGCTTGTTGATGATTCCTGCTGTCTCATCAACTGAGAGGGTCGTCTGAGTGCAAAGCGCGAGTTTGTCCTCGGGACCGAAGGTGAGCGTGTCAACGTCCTCCTCTGTCTCAACGAGGACCATTGACTCGGGCGCCTCGCCCATCGTCCCCTCAACTTCTTCGTGACCTTCATGGCCCACGAGGATCACTGTGAAGCCGTCCTCAGCGAAGCGCTTTGCCTCCCGGTGAACCTTCGTGACGAGCGGGCAGGTCGCATCAATCGTGTTGAGTCCGCGCGCCTCCGCGTCAGCCTTGACTGCCGGTGAGACACCGTGAGCTGAGAAGACTGTGACTGCACCCTCCGGGATTTCGTCGGAGAGCTCATCCACAAAGATTGCGCCACTAGCCCGGAGTTGTTCGACCACATGCTTGTTGTGGACAATCTCCTTGCGGACATAGACAGGTGCCCCATGCTTCCGAAGAGCGATTTGGACCGTTTCGACCGCACGGTCTACTCCAGCGCAGTAACCGCGCGGCGCGGCCAAGAGGAGTTTTTCTGGGGCGGAAGGCATCTTCAAACGATTCTACGGAGGAAACAGGGGGTTCAGCGCACAGTCTCGGTTGTGGTGGTCCTCTTTGCGCCTCGATCTGCGCCAGGTATCGGTAGAGAGTCAGTCGCAACTAGCACGATGAACACTGTTGCCACCAGCACCTGGACCAGCAGCACCACTATGAGGGCACGCCCTCTCCCCTTTTCCGGGTTGTCGCTCAGTCGTTCGCTGTCGCAGCATCAAGCAACCAAGCGAACTTGGCCTTTGAGGCTTCGCGACGTGTCGGGATGTGCTCGCTTGGCACGCCGTCAGCGGGAGCTTCGTACGTGCGGAGGATCTGGCGCGCCACAGATGCGCGGTGAACCTCGTCCGGCCCGTCATAGAAGCGAGCTGCCCGCGCATACCGATACATGGCCTCAAGCGGCATATCGGTGGAGTACCCAAGGGAGCCGTGGATCTGAAGCGCGCGGTCAATCACGTCGTGAAGCACGCCAGCGCCAAAGAACTTGATCAGCGAAATCTCCTTGCGTGCCGCGGCGACTCCCTCGTTGTCCATCTTCCAAGCTGCGTGAAGAGTCATCAGGCGGGCTGCTTGGATCTGCGCTGCAGAGTCAGCGATCCAGTTCTGGACGGTCTCGTGCTTGCTGAGAAGCGAACCGTGGGCGTAACGGACTAGCGAGCGCTCGCAGAGCATGTCGAAGGCTCGCTGCGCTTGGCCAAGCCAACGCATGCAGTGGTGAATGCGACCTGGGTAGAGGCGCTGCTGGCTGATCAGGAACCCTGCACCCTCTGCGCCAAGCAAAGCGTTGGCTGGGAGTCGCACATCTTCGTAAAGAATCTCGGTGTGCCCACCAAAGAAGCCGAAGCGGTCCTCTGGGTGCTCCATGGTCGGAACGTCGCGGATCATGGTGATTCCGGGCGTATCGGTTGGGACAATGAACATTGACGCGCGCTGGTAAGCACGAGCATCAGGGTCAGTCACTGCCATCACAATCAGGAAGTCTGCGATTGAGCCGTTCGTCGTGAACCACTTGCGCCCATTGATGACCCATCCGTCGCCGTCCTTGACCGCGCGGGTCTCGAGCAAGGTTGGGTCTGATCCAGCAGTGTGAGGCTCCGTCATCGAGAAGGCTGAGTGAATGTCACCGTTAAGCAACGGATAGAGCCAGCGGTCCTTCTGCTCGTCAGTGCCAGCCATCGCGAGGATCTCCGAGTTGCCGGAGTCCGGCGCTTGGTTTCCGAAGGCGAACGGCGCCAACAGCGAGGTCCCGAGAATTTCGTGCATGAGGCCAAGCTTCAGCTGGCCAAAACCTTGCCCGCCCAGCTCTGGGTCCAAGTGAGCTGCCCACAGGCCCCGCTCCTTAACCTGCGCCTGAAGGGGCTCGACGATCTTCTCCACTTGGGAGAGGTCAACGTCAAGAACTTCGATCGGCCAGATCTCCTCGCGCACAAAGTCGCGCATCCAATCGAGTTGCTCCTGAAACTCCGGCTCTGTTGAGAAGTCCCACGCCATTGCGCCCCAGCCTAGTGATGGAGCGGGCTTTGTGCATTCCCCGCACGCGGCGATAACTCACCATCAGTACCCTTGTAACTTCCGTTACCTGAAAGCAGCTTACCCATGGCTCAGCAGCATCTCGACCGACTTACTGCAGTAGATGCGTCCTTCCTGGTTCAGGAGGCGTCCAACTCGCACATGCACATCGGCGGGATCATCCTCGTTGAAGGCCAGGCTCCTCCATTCCAAGACTTCATCGAGCACATCCAGCGCCGCCTCCATCTTGTGCCGCGCTACCGCCAAAAGTTGGCGTTTCCGCCCGGAGACAGCGGCAGGCCGCTCTGGATTGACGATCCAAACTTCAACATTGCCTACCACGTAAGGCACACTGCGTTGCCCAGCCCGGGTAGCGAAGAGCAGCTGCTTCAACTTGCTTCCCGTATTGCCTCGCAGCAGCTGGATCGCAGCAAGCCGCTTTGGGAAATGTGGGTTGTTGAAGGGCTTGAAGACAACCGTTACGCGCTGATCAACAAGACGCACCACGCCTTGGTTGACGGGGTCTCTGGCGTTGACCTCGCAACCGTGCTGTTTGACCTTGAGGCAAACCCACCTGATCCGGGAATGGCCCTTGAGCCTTGGACACCCCGCCCTGAGCCGTCCCCTGCCGACCTCGTTGCGGCAGGCCTGCGAGACGCTGCCCGCGGGGTCTTTGGAATCGCCAGCCGCGCACTTCGTTACGCCCAGCGTCCCGACAAGGCAGCAGAGGAGGCCCGCGAGGCCGTCGAGGGACTTGGCGAGTTGGTTTGGGCTGGACTCAACCCTGCCCCACCGACACCGCTGAACGTCGAGATTGGCCCTCACCGCCATCTGGCCGTGACACGCGAACAGCTTGAAGACTTCAAGACGGTCAAGAACGCCTTTGGCGGCACAGTCAACGACGTTGTCCTGACTTGCGTTTCTGGAGCTCTACGCAAGTGGCTGCACTCACGCGGAGTTCGTACGGAGGGGCTTGAACTGCGGGCAC
>CAZZKI010000119.1:0-4884 GCA_964654785.1 uncultured Solirubrobacteraceae bacterium | reverse complement strand
CCGAGCGCGCTGCTCGCGGAGCACGCCCAGGCTCCGTTGCTGCAAACACTCACCATGTCGGCACGGACGGAGAGGTACTCCTCATCGTTCCGGACCCTGACGGCGACGCTGGCCGCCAAGTTGCTGAAGCGGTTCTTCGTGAGGCGACCTCAGCCTTGCCAGGTTTCGGCTTCGCTGTTGGCCGCAGTGGCAGGGCGGAAGGGTCTTCCGGGCTGGCAAGGGCCGCCAAGGAGGCTCTGCTGGCAGCCAATGTGGTTGAGGGCGACGATGACCGCCAGTCGCTCGGTTTTGAGGAGACAGGCGCCTACAGGCTTGTTCTTAGAGCGATGACAGAGGACCCGGAGGAACTTCGCGCTTTCTACAGGGAAACGATTGAGCCAATTGCTGCCTACGACACCCAGTACGAGACGAACCTCGTTGGCACTCTCACGACCTTCCTCGAGTGCGATGGCAATGTCGGGGCGACAGCCGCCAGGCTGATCACCCACCGCCATACAGTCCGCTATCGGCTTGAGCGGATCAAGGAACTGTCGGGACTTGATGTTGGTTCCAGCGAAGGCCGCGAGAAGCTGTCTCTCGGTCTCAAGGCCATGCGCGTTCTTGGCATCACTCCTCCGCGCGGGCCTGCCAGCGAGTCATCCCCAAGCGGCCGCTAATGGCTGCCCGCTACATCGACCTGTCGGTCACTCTTGACTCGACACCTGAGGGAACGCCCGACTTGCTTGCGGTTGAGGTGACAAGAACTTCACATGCGGATGGGGCCAAGGCGATCGAGACAATGCTGGGTGTTGGACCTGGGTTGCTCCGTAACGGCGAAGGTTGGACTGTGGACACAATTTCTCTGGGCACCCATAACACGACCCATGTGGATGCGCCTTGGCACTACAACAGCGAGGTTGAAGGGAAGCCTGCCCAAACGATTGACGAACTTCCGCTTGAGTGGTTCCACGGGCCAGGTGTGGTGATTGACGCCACTGGACGTGAGGACGGCGATTCAGTAACCGTTGCAGACCTGGAAGCTGAGCTTGAACGGATCGGTCATGACCTTCAACCCGGCGATGTAGTTTTGATCCACACAGGCACCGATGCCTTCCTCGAGGACCCGGGCTACATGGCCAAGGGCTGTGGTGTGACTGCGGAGGCAACAGTCTGGCTCTGCGATCGTGGGGTTCGGCTGATGGGGATTGACGCTTGGGGGTGGGACGAACCGCTCTACATGCAAGCCGCCCGCGCCAACGAGACGGGCGAGGAAGGCATCTTCTGGGCAGCGCACCAGTGCGACCGCGCCTACTGCCAGATCGAGCGCCTCTGTGGCCTCGAACAGTTGCCTTCGACCGGCTTTGAAGTCTTTGCCTTTCCGCTGAAGGTCAAGGGCGGCAGTGCTGGCCCTGCTCGCGTTGTTGCGCTAATCCGCGACTAGGCGCCTCGACTAAAAGAAACGCCCCGGTCGAAACCGGGGCGCTCTTTGCTGCGAATGACTAACTGAGGATCAGCGCTTGAACTTGCTGATCACAGGTGTGGTGATGCCCTTGGAAGAGCTCTTGGCCTCACGCGTTGGGATCTCAAGCTTCAGCTTGCTGACCTTGACTGTGAAGACACCCTTGGTGTTCTGGTAGTAGGGCGAGTCCTGAGGCAGTAGCTCCAGCTTGATCGTGTGGCCCGCTGCAAAGTTGTAAGCGTTGCCGTGGAGCTGGAATGTGATCGTGCCTGTCTGGTTGTCAAGGAGGCGGTATACGCCGCGGGTGATCATGCGGCGTTGTCCAGCGTTGACATCCCAAAGGCGAGCCGCAATAACTCCGTACTTGCCGGTCGTCTTGATCGTTGCCTGAACGGTTGGCAGGCCAAGCATGGTGAAGCCCTTGCTCTTGAGGGTGTATGTAGCGACACCAGGCTCGACCATATCTGTGAGTTGACCGCATGCACCCGCTGATCCCGTGAGCGAGTCAAGTGCGAGTGCAGTGTTCTTGTCCCCACCAATCAGGGTCGGAGTCCGGCTGATCGTCTGTGACTTGGTGTTGGAGTAAGCAACAACTCCAGGGTGCAACTTTTCCCAGCTGGTGGCAGTCCACGGACCACCGCTTACGTGGGTGCCGTCGCAACCCATGCCCATCGCCGCGGCTGAACCTGCAGCTGGACCGCCTGCAACGCCCTTGAGTTGATTGTCCAAGAACAACTTGCCTTGTGATTGCGTGTAGTCGACGGCGTCAGCAGGGTTCTGTGAGCGGTTGTGGCCGACATCATTGAAGATCAGTCGCACGTTGTTGTTTCCTGCGGCCTTTTGACTCTGGTAGACGCGAAGTGCCTCAGCCGGAGGGAACAGATCGTCCGTCCAACCATTCTGAATCAGCAGTGGGGCTGGAGTTCCACTGATGGTGTAGGCGCTGTGGTAATCGCTCACCCGCGCAAGGTCGGCGAGAGCGTTTGCGGTGAAAGGCTCACCTGCGAAAATCTCATCGCGCCATGTGGTGATATCTGCGTCAGGATCGCCACCCTTGGCGACATACCAGCCTGCGCCAGCTCCGCCGCTGTAGAGGCCACTGATCCATGAGCCGATGCCTACACCCGCGGGCGAAGTCGAGAGCCCAGAGGTTGTTGAATCGAAGTCCAGATACCGCCCGTTAGGTGTCAGCGCGGACGCGAGGTTGGACCACGGAATCATCGCGAAGCCCGCCTTGAGGGAGAGCGGCGTGTTATTCGCTGGGCTCGTCCACGGTGAGTAGCTCCCGTTGATGTTGCGAACGCGGTTCTTGAGGTACGCAAGCTCAAGCGTTGCGCCACCACCGTAGGAGCCTCCGAGTGAACCGAGCGCGGCAGGATCGGCGATTCCCTGATCTACAAGACGACCAAGCAGGTACTGAACATCATGAGCCTCGTAACGAGTGTCCATCAGGTGGACATAGCCGTGGTCGCAGCCGGCGGTACGAGTCGCTGGGTCATGGCCGCATGAGCGTCCAAACCCACGCTCTGAGACTGTCAGGACTGCGTAGCCGCGAGCTGCGTACGAGATGTTGTTTAGTCCGTTTGGTGTCGGGTCGGAGTTTGACTCATAGCTCGTCTTGCTTCCGCCATAACCGTGGATCATCACGATCGTCGGCCATGGGCCTGTGCCAGTGGCTGGGAGAGTTACGTCAGCGTCAATCGGTGTTCCGTCGAATGAAGTCGGCCGCTGGTTGAGTTCCGTCGCCGGGCAGAATCGCACTGTGTTCTTGACGGTGCAGGCGTTTCCGAACGGAGTTGGGTCAGCCTGAGCAGCAGCAGGTGCGATTGCAGTGGTCGCGATAGCCGCCGCGAGGATGAAGCGCTTCATAGGTGTCTCTCTCCCGTGAGTTTCTGATTTGGCTGCCAAGCGGCTGCCGTTGGTTACAAGCGTAGACCACCTGATCACCATTAGTCCAGCGATTGCTGCGGTTCCGGCGCGTCCGCACATAGACTCGAGGCCATGGCAAGCGGACCCAAACGCGCACTTAGGGCGCTTGTCCTTGTTGAAAGCGGGGCGAGCGAGCCGCTTTCAGGGCTCGCCGGTCAGCTTGACGCAGCTGCCCGTGCCCAGCTAGATGCAGCTCTTCTCGGCCGCGCTCGAGAGTGGGCAGCCAGTGTCTCAGGGAGCGCTCCAGTTGAGACGGACTTCGCAGGACTCGTCGCTGCCGCCGAAGGAGCGGAGGCATTACTGGTGCTTCGACCTGCGCTAATCAACTTCGGGGAAGCGCTTGCTGCTGACCTTAGGTCTGACCTTGACGCTGGTTGCGAGCTGATAGTTGGACCGACGCTGAACGGCGGCTGGTATTTGCTTGCACTGTCACCAGCAAATCTGGAGCTGCTCCAAGCCGCTGGCGATGGTGGGCCAAGGTCGGCCGGAGGGCTGCTGGCAGCCTCTCGGGGCTCGCAGGGGCTCGAAGTCGGGCTGATGCGGGCCGAGCGCGATCTCGTCACGGATGCGGACCTCAGGGCTGCGCAGGCCGACCCGCTCGTAGACCCTGAGATTGCCGCTCTAATTTTTTTGCCGGCGAGCGGTTAGCTGGGGGACAGGGATTCGAACCCCGATAGCCGGCACCAAAAGCCGGAGTCTTGCCATTAGACGATCCCCCAACGCGCAACATGGTTGCGCTGACAGCGATGGTACCGCTGGACGGTTACGATCAGAAGCTGTGGACGGCGTGGCAGTCGCCATTCTCGCCGCAGGTCGCGGCACTCGCATGCGTTCATCGCTTGCAAAAGTCCTGCACCCCGTTTGTGGGGTGCCGATGGTCGCATGGTCAATTTCGGCTGCTCGCGAGGCTGGAGCGTCGGTAACGGTCGTCGTGGGACCGCCTGACGGTTCGCTTGCGGATCACCTTCCAGAGGGCGTGTTGCACACTGTCCAGCCCGAGCCAGATGGCACCGCCGGTGCGCTGGCCGCAGCTGTTGACCACCTCGGCGCATCAAGCTCGGTGATTGTCCTCGCGGGTGACGTGCCTCTGATTGATGCGGACACGATTCGTTCGGTACTTGAGGCCCATGCGGAATCTGGTGCTGCTGCGACTGTGGCGACGATGACTTTGGACGACCCAACGGGGTACGGCCGGATTGTTCGTGACGTGAACGGAGATTTCGAGAAGGTCGTCGAGACGAAGAACGAAGCTGACGCGACCCCGGAGCAGCTCGGGATTCGCGAGGTCAACACTGGTGTGATCGTTTTCAGAACGGAGGGGCTCGGCGAGTTGCTCGCCGGTGTTGGCTCAGCGAATGCTCAGGGCGAGCGATACCTGCCTGATGCCGTTGCGGCGCTCGTCCAAGCTGGTGAGAAGGTTGCCGCTTTCGAGGTGCACGACGCTGCTTTGACTATTGGAGTGAACGACCGGGCCGATTTGGCAACCGTTCAGAGGATCGCCCAGGCTCGGATCTGCG
>CAZZKI010000118.1:0-4888 GCA_964654785.1 uncultured Solirubrobacteraceae bacterium | reverse complement strand
AAGCCAGTCCAGATTGACGACATCTTCAACATGTTTGACAAGCCAACCCGGGTGGCTTCGTCGGCAAACCTGATCGAGTTCGGTAACGCCCTCGGTGGCCGCGGACTCGATTTGAACCAGACGATTCGCAACCTTGGCCCGCTGCTCATCAACCTCACGCCAGTGATGAAGAACCTGTCCGACAAGCAAACCGGCCTTGTCCGCCTGTTCCCGGCTCTGCTCGCCGCTGCTGACCAGGCTGCGCCGGTCGCTGAACAGCAGGCTGGTGTATTCGTCGGCCTTGAGACCACCTTTGGAGCCCTCGCCACCGTCACGACCTCAATCCAAGAGTCCATCGTTGGCGGCCCGGCAGCACTGGACGCTGCCATTGACAGCCTGCCCGCGCAGCGCCCATTCCTTCAGCACTCGGCCAAGTTCTTCAACACGCTGACACCGGGAACTAAGGCAATCGGTTCTTACGCGTCAACTCTTGATCAGGCCCTTGTGGCGGGCGCCAATCCAAGTGGTGGACTCGCCCGCTCGTCAGAGCTTAATACTCGCTTGGCCCAGCTTTTCACCGATCTTCAGACGTTCCTCAAGGACGCAGACACTCAGCGTGGTGTCGTCCGCCTCATCGGCACGACCGATGCTGGCACTCCGCTTGTTCAGTGGGTTGCCCCAGCGCAGACGACCTGCAACTACGCAAGCGTCCTGCTTCGTAACGTGGCCAGCACGGCCTCTGACGGCTTCACCACAAGTGGCGGCGGCGGCACGCTGCAGCGCGCACTCCCGATCGTCCCTGCAAACGGCCCTGACCCATGGACTTCATGGGATTGGAATTCACTGGGAGGATCTGCAGGTAAGGCATTGGCGTCTCAGAGCGGAGCGACCTACGCCAACGGCCCAACAGGTAACGGCTCGTTCGGAACCAACTACCTGCACTCCAACTCCTACCCATACACAGCAGCTCCGGGCGAGCCGAAGGCTTGTAACGCGGGCAATGAGAAGTTCCCATGGGTGGACGGAACCAACACCCAGCAGTACTCCCAGATCACCGCTGCTCAGTCTCTGAACGTGGCAGCCGGAACTCTGCACGACTCAACAACACCACCTGCAACGCCGCCAGGCAAGTAAGCGATGAGCGAAAACGGACAAACACCAAACGGCAGCAAGCCTCCCAAGGAGACTCCAAGCCGCCTGCGCACGCAGCACAACGCTCGCCTCGCAGCGATCGTGCTTGCAGTCAGCGCTGTTGGTCTGTACCTCGGCTTCACCAAGGACGTTCCGTTCACAGGCGGCTTCCAAGTCAAGGCTGTGTTCACCTCTGCCAACTCAATTCGCCCAGATTCGCCAGTACGTGTGGCTGGAGTCAACGTCGGCAAGGTGCTTGACGTGACCCGCTACAAGAACACCTCGTCGGCTCTTGTGACTATGGAAATTGACGACAACGGTCTACCGATGCACAAGGACGCACAGATGAAGATCCGCCCAAGGATTTTCCTTGAAGGCAACTTCTTCGTAGACGTTCGCCCGGGCACTCCAGCAAGCCCAGAGCTCAAGGATGGGGAGATCATTCCCGTCACTCAGACCTCGACTCCCGTACAGCTCGACCAAGTCCTCACGAGCCTGCAGTACAGCTCGCGCGAAGACCTCCAAAATCTCCTCCAAGGCCTTGGCACTGCGCTGGACTCCAAGCCAACGCCAGCTGAGAACGCCCAAGTAGACCCTGAGGTTCGTGACACCACTGGTGGTGAGGCACTCAACAAGGCACTGAAGTACTCACCACAGGCGCTTAAGGGCACTGCGATCGTCAACCAAGGGTTCCTCGGTGAGCACCCAGGCGACCTTGGCAAGTTCGTAAAGGGCATTCGGTCAACCACGGAGCAGCTCAGCGCAAACGAAGCAGACCTCGCTGGGTTTGTAACCAACTTCAGCCACACGATGCAAGGGTTCGGTTCAAACCCTGCTGCGTTGCAGAAAGCGATCGGCCTGCTTGGCCCAACCGTTAACAACACCTACAACGCGTTGGGTAGCGTCAACTCAGCCCTGCCTTCTCTCTCTGCTTTCTCGCTGGCGCTAATCCCAGCCGCGGAGGAAACGCCTGCCACCGTTGCAGTCGGTACCCCGTGGGCTCAGGCAGCGGCGGTGACGCTTGACAAGACCCACCTTCAGGCAACAATGAAGCTCCTCGAGCCGATCACCTTGGCTACCGCCCAGACGGTTGCGCAGCAGATCCAGATCCTTCCGGAAACGCGCAATCTGGCCCAGTGCTTCTTCTACAAGATCCTGCCAACAGGGGACCAGAAGATTGACGACTCTGGTACCGGCTACGACTTCAGCACCAACCAGGAGGCCTACAAGGAGTTCTGGTTTGCCCTTGTTGGCCTTGCCGGTGAGTCCCAAAACTTTGACGGCAACGGCCAGTTCATCCGTGCGCAAGCCGGTGGCGCACAGGACACGCAGGACTCCGCAACTGGCGGCAACGTGAAGGTTGACATGACCGAGTACAGCGGTCAGGCAAGCCTTAAGACGCCGCTGTTCGGCAACATGCCAAACGCTCCGCTGGGCACCAGCCCACGCTATTTCGGGCGCGACCAGCAGCCGAACTACAGCCCAACCACCAACTGCGTCAACCCGACGAGCCCGGTTGAGTCAACTGTTGACTTGAACAAGGCCTCATGGGCCAAGGGCGCAGCCGACCAGACTGGATCACCGGGCTAATGGGCGTCGCAATCCGCAAACACTTCAAGGACTTTGTCGCCGTAATGGTGCTTGTGGGTATCGCTGCTGCGATCACCCTGTTCATCCTTGTGAACCAGAACTTCAGCGCCCCGGCATGGGTGCCAGTGCTTGGGCATGAGACCTTCAAGATGAAGGCCGAGTTCCAGACTGCGCAGGCTGTGACCCCGGGCCAAGGCCAGACGGTCAACATTGCTGGGGTTCCAGTTGGTCAGGTCTCCGCAGTTGAGCTGAACGAGGGCCGCGCCGTCGTAACCCTCGACATGGACCCGAAGTTCAAGAACCGGATCTACCCGAACGCGACGATGCTGCTTAGGCCCAAGACAGGCCTTAAGGACATGATCATCGCTCTGGACCCGGGCTCGCCTGCTGCTGGTGCGCCGATTGGTGAGAACGCGACGATCTCCGTGTCTCACACTCAGCCCGACGTCAACTTTGACGAGTTCCTCAGCGTGCTTGACGCAGACACTCGCGACTACCTCGTTCTTCTTCTCAACGGCGGCGGCCAAGGCCTTGTTGGCAACGGTCGCACGCTGGCCCAAGTCCTTAGGCGGTTCGACCCCACGCAGCGCAACATTGCCAAGATCACAAGCCAGCTGCAGAAGCGCCAGACGAACATCAAGCGCTCAATCACCGACACTCAGTTGCTCCTTAATGCCCTTGGCGATAAGGACACTCAGCTGTCTGAGTTCGTGAAGCAGAGCAACGCTTCGCTGGCAGCATTTGCCGCGCAGGAAGCGAACATCAAGGAGACGATCAACCTACTTCCGGGCGCCCTTGCTGCGACAAACACTGCAATGCAGAAGCTCAACACTGCATCTAAGATCGCAGGCCCAACTCTCAACAAGCTCCTGCCTGCTGCCAACGGGCTTGATGAGGTTGAGAAGGCGAGCCAGCCGTTCTTTGCGCAGACTCTCGCACCGCTGCAAACCCAGATCCGCACCTTCTCAACAGATGCGATCCCAGCTCTTGAACTGCTCAAGCCAACCAGCCAGAACCTTGCTGCTGCGTCACCAGGGCTGCTCAAGACTGCGAAGTCGTTCAACTACGGGCTTAATGAGTTGACCTACGAGGACACGTCGGTTCAGGCTCCTCCGTACCTCTTCAACCTCTTCTGGCTGAGCCACAACACGAACGCTCAAGTCCTAAACCAGGATGCCGCAGGCCCCGTGCGCCAGTCGGTCTTCCTCGCCTCTAGGAACAGCTGGAACTTGATCTATTCGATCCTCAAGGAAGTGTGTGCGCCGGCCGGAAACGCCTCAGTGGGTAGCCCGAGTGCTTGGGCAACTATTGAGCTGCTGCGTCCGCCTCGCCCAACCAATGTCCCTGCTCCAGTCTGTTTGGGAAGCTAGAACGTGCAGAAGCAAGCGCCGACACTTCCACGCCTCCTTGTAATGGCAGGGTTCGCCTTGTCCTGCTTTGGGCTGATCCTCTTCCTGTGGGTTGCCTTCGGTGGCCCAGTTCCTTTTGCAGCCAAGGGTTACCGCGTCAATGTGAGGTTTGAGGCCGCCGGGCAGTTGGCAACACAGGCGGACGTGCGGATTTCCGGAGTGCCAGTCGGAAAGGTTTCGACTGTGGAACTGGGCAAGGGCAACAGCACAGTTGCTCAACTCCAGATTGATCCCCGCTACTCGCCAATCCCAGCTGACACTCGCGCGATCCTCCGCACCAAGACGCTGCTTGGTGAGACCTACGTGGAGCTCACACCAGGCAACCGTGCCACAGGGGCACCGCTTGCTGACGGTGAGACGTTGCCTGAGAAGCAAGTTCGTCAACAAGTCACGATTGACCAAATCTTTTCCACGTTCAACAAGGAGACCCGCAAGGGCTTCCAAGACTGGCAACAGGGCGCGGCAGCGTCGCTTGCCGGCCGCGGCGGTGACATGAACGACGCGTTCGGCAACCTGCCAGCGTTCACAGACTCAGCTGATCAACTCTTGAGCGTCCTCAACAGCCAGGAAGCCGCAGTGCAGACCCTCGTTCGTGACACAGGGACTGTCTTCCAAGCTCTGGCGGCGCGCGACAACCAGCTTCGCTCGCTCATCACCAACTCGGACGCGGTGTTTAAGACCACGGCGGAACGCAACCAGCAGCTCGCTGAAACCTTCCAAGTGCTCCCAACCTTTGAGGCTGAGAGCGCGAAGACGATGAAGCGCCTCAAGTCTTTTGC
>CAZZKI010000117.1:0-4888 GCA_964654785.1 uncultured Solirubrobacteraceae bacterium | reverse complement strand
ATAGCGCACCCGTGCTTTCGGAGAACGCCAGTGAAACTCAAGGGGCAGCTCCAAGGGTTGCCCGCAACACCGCAATCTTCGCAATTGCTACGGCTTTATCCCGAATCGCAGGCCTCGGAAGAGAGGTTGTCGCTTCCAACTATTTCGGTACAAGCGGGCCGTTTTCAGCGTTTACGCTTGCGTTTCAGGTCCCCAACCTGGTCCGCAGCTTGGTTGCCGATGCTGCCCTGTCAGCAGCCTTCGTGCCGGTCTTCGTTGAGCTCCTGACAACAGGCCGCAAGAAGGAGGCATTCCGGCTTGCTTCAACCTTGGCGCTTCTGATCTTCGCCGCACTTGGAGCTCTAACAGCTCTGTTCATTCTCGGTGCCGGTGTGATCATGCCTCTCTTTATCGGCTCAGGATTCACGCCGGGTCTGGTTGACCTCACCGTTGGGCTATCGCAAGTCTTGTTCCCAATCCTCGTGCTGCTCGGGCTGAACGGGCTTGTCGTAGGAATCCTCAACGCGCGCGATCACTTTGCGATACCGGCGATTGCCCCAGTTGTGTGGAACCTCGTGATCATCGCTGCCCTGGTCTGGCTTCGCCCTCAGTTCGAAGGACAGGATCAGATCTACGCATATGCCGTCGGAGTTCTCGTCGCCACAGCGGTCCAGCTGGGTATGGCGCTCCCAATGCTCAGGGTCGTCGGCTTCCATTTTGAGTTCGCCTTCAACTGGCGAGACCCACATGTGATTCAGGTCCTGAAGCTGATGGTCCCGGTGACCGTGGGACTTGGAGTAATCAATGTCGACCTGTTGATCAACAGCTCAGTCGGGTCGCTGATATCCGAAGAGGCTCCTCGGGCGATTGACGCAGCCTTCCGTGTTTACATGCTTCCCCAGGGGATCTTCTCCGTAGCGGTTTCAACAGTTCTGTTCCCGGCTCTGGGCCGAGCGGTTGCGCAGCAGGACACCGATGGACTGCGCGAGCTTCAAGCCAAGGGGGTCCGCACCATCGTTCTCTTGCTGCTGCCTGCAGCAGCACTTACCGCAATTCTTGCCGAGCCGATTGTTCGACTTATCTACCAGCGCGGCGAGTTCGGAGCCTCATCCACAAGTCTGGTCGCCACCGCTCTGGTGTGGTTCTCGGTGAGCCTGCCCTTCGCCGGCGTGAATCTCTTATTGACCCGGACGTTTTTCGCGATGCGTGCTGCATGGATACCCACCACTTTGGCCCTCGGGAACCTTGTCGTCAACGCAATATTTTCTTTCGCTCTCTACAAGCCGCTTGGAGTAGCTGGCCCAGTAATCGGAACAGTCATCGCAAGCATTGGCATGACTGCAGGTCAGCTTTGGATGTTGAGGAAGCGCTTGGGATCTATCGAAATGTCAACTCTTGTCAGATCAACTCTCCAAGTTGGGCTTGCCTCTGCTGCTGGGGCTGTGGGAGCCTGGCTTGTCTGGAGCTCTCTGAATTCAGCTCTTGGGGATTCGCTTGCTGGGCAGTTAGCCAGTGTTGGCATCGGGCTCTCCGCGGGGATAGCGGTTGTGACTGCCGGGGTTCTGGCTCTGCGCGTCCCAGAGGCTGTCTTGATCGTCAACAGAGTTCGTGGTTCTGTGGCTGCGCGCCGACGTTAATAGCCGCAGAGCCAAGAACCTGCGCACTTAGCGGGAAGATCCCTCTCGGAGCCTCCGCTGTCGCGACTACTCTGGGTCCGTGAGCGTTGACCGATCTGGTGCAGAAATCAGAGTTCTTCGTGACGGACTCTTCAATCGTCTTCCGGATGCTGATGCTGCATGCCCCTACGGGGAGTGCGAAGGCGATGGCTGGATTACGGATGAGGACACCAAGACAGCCCGGCCGTGCAAATGCCAAAAGCAGCGTGCGGCGGCTCGGCGAACGAAGGGCCTCACACGGGAGATACCGGAGCGCTACCGCCATATCGGGCTTGATAGTCCGGAAGTAGAGGAGCTCGCAGCGCGGGCACCGGCTCAAGTTCGTTCAGCGCGCCGCTACGCCGAGACGATTGGCGATCAGCTTGACAAGGGGGCCGGGCTCGGCTTCCACGGTGACCCCGGAACAGGCAAGACAATGCTCGCCTTCATGATCACCCGCGCAGCTATTGAGGCGGGTCGCACTGTCGCCGTGTACTCCTTCCCGAGGCTTCTTGCAGCAATCAGAGACTCATACCGCGATGACGCGACCGATGGCTATGGCGCCTTTCTCGACAAGCTTGTTGACGTTGACCTTCTGCAGCTCGACGATCTTGGCGCCGAGCGCCCGACCGAATGGGCAGCCGAGCAGATCTTCTTGATCATTGACGGTCGCTATGAAGCGAAGCGTTCGGTCGTCTATACGACGAACCTGGCCTTGCCAGGGGGAGAGGGCGGGACCGAAGAAACCCTGGCCGAGCGAATTGGACCTCGGGTGATGTCTCGTTTGGGCGAAATGGCTCCGCCGCTACCACTGTTTGGTGCCGACCAGCGATCCAATCTTGCACCGGACCTGCCGTAAGGCACCCCAGGTCAACGATTCCGCCCTACCCTTCGCTGGAAGCTAATGGCAGACCAGTCCCGCATACGTAACTTTTCGATCATCGCTCACATTGATCACGGCAAGTCAACCCTTGCCGACCGGATCCTTGAGGTGACGCGAACTGTTGCTGCCCGTGACATGAAGGCCCAACTCCTTGACTCGATGGACCTTGAGCGTGAGCGGGGAATCACCATCAAGGCTCAGGCAGTCCGCGTTCTCTACGACGCGCAGGATGGCGAGACGTACACCTTCCATCTGATTGACACCCCTGGCCACGTTGACTTCACCTACGAGGTCTCGCGCTCGTTGGCTGCTTGCGAGGGCGCATTGCTTGTCGTTGATGCCTCACAGGGCGTTGAGGCCCAGACTGTCGCCAACACCTACTTGGCAGTTGACTCTGGACTCGAACTGATCCCGTGCCTCAACAAGATTGATCTGCCTGGAGCTGAACCTGAGCGCGTTGCGGCTGAGGTCAGCGAGCTGATTGGCGAGTCGCCAGATGGAGTGCGTCGGATTAGCGCCAAGACTGGCGATGGGGTGACAGAGGTGCTTGAGGAGCTGGTCAAGCGCGTGCCCCCGCCGGAGGGCGACCCTGACGCTCCAGCGCGCGCACTTATCTTCGACTCGGAATTTGACCAGTACCGCGGTGTGATCGCTTATGTCCGGGTTGTGGATGGAGTGTTCAAGCAAGGGGAGCCAATCTTGGCTATGCAGGCTGGCACCAAGGCCGACATCGATGAAATCGGCGTCTTCACCCCGAGGATGACCAAGCTCACTCAGATGGCAGCCGGTGAGGTGGGCTATGTGATCACGGGGATCAAGGACGTCAGCATGCTCAAGGTCGGCGACACTCTGACGACTCTCGCCAACCCGGCTACCGAGCCACTTCCCGGTTACCGAGAAGTCAAGCCAATGGTGTTCTGCGGACTGTTCCCAACAGACTCGGATGACTACCCAAGCCTGCGAGACGCTCTTGAGAAACTGACACTCAATGACGCTGCGCTCTCATGGGAGCCAGAGACCTCTGAAGCTCTCGGTTTCGGGTTCCGGTGCGGCTTCCTCGGTCTGCTTCACATGGACATTGTTCGCGAGCGTCTGGAGCGCGAATACGACCTTGATCTCCTTGCCACGATGCCGTCCGTGGAGTTCTCGGTGCTAACAACCAAGGGCGAGACGCTCGAAGTGCATAACCCCTATGACATGCCAGATCCCGGGTCGATCGAGACAATCAAGGAGCCCTGCATCACCGCTTCAGTGATCACTCCGAAGGACTACATCGGTCAGGTGATGGAGCTCTGCCAAGAACGGCGCGGGACTCATAACGGCATGCACTTCCTTTCTGCTGACCGCGTCCAGCTCACCTACGAGTTGCCCCTTGCGGAGGTTGTTCTTGACTTCTTTGATCAGCTCAAGAGCCGAACCAAGGGCTACGCATCGCTTGATTACGAGATTGCGGAGATGCGTGAAGCCGACATGGTGAAGCTGGACATCATGCTCGCGGGCGAGCCGGTTGATGCGCTTTCAATGATCGTCCACCGAGACAAGGCCTATGACGCAGGTCGCCTTATGGCTGAGCGTCTGTCCGAGCGCATCCCGAGGCAGCAGTACGACGTACCCGTCCAAGCTGCCATCGGTGCCAAGATCATCGCTCGAGAGACCATCAAGGCATTCCGCAAAGACGTGACGCAGAAGTGTTATGGCGGCGACATCTCTCGTAAACGGAAGCTCTTGCAGAAGCAGAAGGAGGGCAAGAAGCGGATGAAGCAAGTTGGGCGTGTGGAGATTCCGCAGGAGGCGTTCCTAGCTGTACTCGAGCTCGGTGACGGTGGCGACTCCGGAGGCAAGCGCTGAGCTTGCATCTGGCCGGGGGACAGCGTTCCCTGCCCGTATCCTTGGAGGTCAGATGCTGACTGAACGACAGCAACTAGTCCTGCGCCTGGTCGTCGAGCGACACCTCGACGAGGGCTCGCCTGTTGGTTCAAAGGCTCTTGCCGAGCAGCTGACATGGGGGCCTTCCACGATCCGATCAGAGTTGGCCGGGCTTGAGGAGATCGGATTCCTCGACCACCCACACACATCGGCAGGTCGCGTTCCGACGGAGGCCGGATACCGATTCGTTGTAGATCAACTGCTCAAGGAGCGCGGCAGCCAGGCCCCCAGCTTCGGGCTGGGAGCAGCGCGCAGCGAGTTGGACGAGGCGATGCGGGAAGCGTCGGAACAGCTTGCTGACGCCACTCAGCTCCTTGCGGTCGTTACGGCGCCACCTGTTACAACGAGCACGGTTCAGCGGATCGAGTTGGTCCCTGTGCAAGGCAATTCACTCGCCCTCGTCGTGATCACCTCGACCGGCGGCGTCACCAAGCGCGTTCTTCCA
>CAZZKI010000116.1:0-4917 GCA_964654785.1 uncultured Solirubrobacteraceae bacterium | reverse complement strand
CACGGTGTTGTTTGGTCAGACGCACTCGGCCCAGCTGCATACATTGGCCGCGTCCGCACAGTGCTGCTCCGCAATACCGGCGCGGCGTTGTCACCGTTCAATGCGTTCCTGTTCCTTCAAGGCCTTGAGACTCTGCCTCTCCGAATGGAGCGTCACTCAAGCAATGCTCTCGCGATCGCGAAGCACCTTGAGGCACATCCATCAGTTGAGTGGGTCTCATACCCAGGCCTTGAGTCATCGCCTTACAAGGCAGTCGCAGACCGCACCCTTGAGGGTGGCTATGGCGCACTTGTCACCTTCGGTGTGAAGGGCGGCATGGAGTCAGGCAAGAAGTTCATTGAGGGGCTTGAACTCTTCAGCCACCTCGCCAACATTGGTGATGCGAAGTCGCTCGCGATCCACAACGCATCCACCACTCACAGCCAGCTCAATGAGGAAGAGCTTGCAGCCGCAGGTGTCACACCGGATACGGTGCGACTCTCGGTGGGAATTGAGCATGTTGACGACCTCATTGCAGACCTCGATCAGGCACTCGCTAAGGCGGGTTCCTAGTCGCATCAAGTGATGGCTGAAGGCGAAGGCCTCGGCCAAGTAGAAACGCAGCGGGCCGTCCTCTTCCCAGAGGGCGACCCGCTCGTTCTTGCATCTGGGCGCGAGCTCGCCCCAGTAGAAGTCGCCTACGAGACTTACGGCACCCTCTCGCCGGAGCGAGACAACGCAGTTTTCATCTGTCACGCGCTGACAGGTGACGCACATGCAGCTGGTCACCATGGTGACCCGGAACGGCGCGGCTGGTGGGACAACATCATTGGCCCTGGCAGGCCGGTTGACACCAACAAGTACTTCGTTATCTGCCCCAACCTGCTCGGTGGGTGCCAAGGCACAACAGGCCCTTCCTCAATTGATCCTCGAACCGGCAAGCCCTACGGCCTCCGTTTTCCAGCGATCACAGTTCGGGACTTGGTCACCGTGCACCGCAAGTTGCTCGCGCACCTTGGAGTTGAGAAGCCGCACGCAGTCGTTGGCGGTTCCCTCGGGGGCATGCAGGCCCTGCAGTGGGCGCTTGACCACCCAACTGAGATTGGCGGGGCGGCGCTGGTCTGCAGCACCTCCCGCTTGACAGCTCAGAACATTGCCTTCAGCGCTGTTGCTCGGGAGGCGATCATGCGCGACCCAGACTTCAACGGTGGCGACTTCTACGAGACTGGCAAGGGCCCAGCTCTTGGCCTCGCGCTTGCCCGAATGACAGCCCACATCACATACCTCTCAGAGGAGGCAATGCGCCAGAAGTTTGGCCGTCGCCGCCAAGACCCTGACGCGCCGAAGGCCGACCCCGACGCGCCCGAGAGTGACTTCGAAGTGGACTTTGAAGTCGAGTCCTACCTGCGCCACCAAGGCGACGTGTTCCTGGACAGGTTTGACGCCAACACCTACCTCTACTTCTCTCGGATGATGGACAGGTTCGACCCGTTCTCTGAGCCACAGGCCTACGAGCGGATGCGCGAGTTGAGTACTCGCTTCCTACTCGTCTCGTTCGACACTGACTGGCGGTTTGACACCAGCCACTCCCGGGCGATTCAGCGCCAGCTCGCGCGTGCAGGAGTGCCTGTCTCGTTCAGGGAGATCGAGTCCCCATGGGGGCACGACTCCTTCCTGCTGGACGGTGAGGAGTACCACCGCACGGTGAAGACATTCCTCGAGGGGCTGGAAGGGGACCGCTAGTCATGGCGCTTCGTCCCGACCTTGAGCTCGTGGCTGGCCTCGTTCCACAGGACTCACGCGTCCTCGACCTTGGCTGTGGTGACGGAGCCCTTCTTGAGGAGCTCATCCGTAACCGTGACTGCAGCGGTTGGGGAGTGGAACTCAGTGACGACGGCTTCTACAGCTGCCTTGCCCGCGGAGTGCCTGTTGTTCAGGGAGATGTGGACAGAGGACTTGAAGATGTAGAAGACGATGAAGTTGATGTCGTCGTTCTCTCAGAGACGATCCAGGCGCTGCGCCGACCAGAGCTGGCGCTGACTGAGATGCGGCGGGTTGCCCAGCGAGGCATCGTGTCGCTGCCGAACTTTGGGAACTGGCGCCTGCGACTTGAACTCCTGACCCGCGGCCGTATGCCGTCCAGCCGCGAGCTGCCGAACCCGTGGTTCTCAACGCCGAACATTCACCTCTGCACGCTCAGCGACTTTGAGGAACTGGTTGACCACTGTGGCCTGCGCGTGATCGAACGGATTGAGCTGGACGACACGCACGGCCGCGCAGCCGGGCTGGCAAAGCTCCGCCCGAACCTGTTCGCGGCGGGCGCTGTTTACCTGCTTGAGCGGGCCTGACTTCTCCGCTCCGGCACTCGGGTCGCACAAACTGGGCAGACTCGAGGACGCAGGCCGCGGACGCGAGCCCGGGCAATGTCATCAATGGTCGTGTGCTCCATCGGGACGACTCCACAGGTAGGGCACTCGCTCGCCTCTAGATCGTCGGGGTGTGGCACAAGGCCATCGGACAGGTCGATAACTTCGTCGCTCAGCCAGATTCTGCGGCAGCCGGCGAGGATCGCCCACTCACGGATTGCTTCCACAGCTTCGGGCGTCTCAGAACCCAGTGGCACAAACCGGACTGTCAACTCGCGCTCGCCTTCCTCGTAGCCGTCCAGCTCCATGTCGCACATGACGGTGCCGGCCTCGCGCAGGGCATCAGCGTAGGCGTGAGTGTTGTTCGCCATCAGGCGGAATGGACGTGGGGTGATCGTCAGCCGACCGTTGCGAATAACTGCGCGGCTGACCTGTGTGTCGGTGTCAATTTCGTGTCTCATAACCAGCTCCGACGGCACCGCACCCAACTTCCTGACAATCCACCCCGATAACCTCGAAGCATGGTTGCTGTTGAGTCAACGATGCTTCCGCTGGGTACGCCAGCGCCTGACTTCTCGCTGCCCGACTCTGGTGGCACTGTCCACACACTCGACTCGCTGGCCGGCAGCGCGCCCGCTCTGGTCGTCGCCTTCATCTGCAACCACTGCCCTTATGTGAAGTTGCTTGCCGACAAGCTCGCTGAAGTTGGAAACGGCTTCGCCAACCGAGGCGTCGCAGTTGTGGCGATCAACTCCAACGACGCTGACAACTACCCAGACGATTCGCCTCAAGCGATGGCTGAAGAGGTCGAACTGCGCGGCTACCGCTTCCCATACCTCTACGACGAGGACCAGTCGGTTGCTCAGGCGTACCGCGCAGCCTGTACCCCGGACTTCTTCGTGTTTGATGCCGACCGCAAGCTGGCCTACCGCGGCCGCTTCGATACTGCCCGCCCTGGCAATGGTGAGGAAGTCACCGGTGCGGACTTGAGCGCGGCAGTTGAGCGAGTCCTGGCGGGTGACGGACCAGCGCCTGAGCAAACCCCTTCGATGGGCTGCAACATCAAGTGGAAGCCGGGCAATGAGCCCGACTGGTTCGCTTAGCCCGCGCTGCACTCCGGTTTTAGTGAGATAATCCAGCCGTGCTAAACGACGGCAATGGAGACGGCAACGGAAACGGCAATGGCAACGGCGGCTTCCGCCTGATGCCGTCAGATCCCGACCCTGAGAAGAAGCCATCAATCCACTGGGAGAACCTCGGGTCGGCGCGGCTTTGGTTTGGCTCCCTTGGGTTTGCGCTGCTCATGCTCTTTGTCGCGATCATGCTCGGCGTCAAGAGCGACGGGTGGCAGCAAGCAATCCTGATCATCAGCTTCGTGGTGAGCATGGTCGGCGGCCTTGCCAAGGGCCGCTACTGGTGCCCTTACTGCCGCAGCCGGGTTAAGCCAGGCGCAACTGTTTGCCTGCACTGTGGGCGCGACTTCGACATCTAATCCTGTCTAGTCAGTCAAGCGGGGTGATCTCGTCACCCGGGCGGATTACGCCGTCGCTCAAGATCTGAGCGCACAGCCCGCCACGCAACACCAAGGCCTTAAGCACCCCAGGGTGTGTCTGCTTCTCAATCTGGTTGCACGGGTGGCAAAGCTCAGTCCCCTTGCAGCGGACCTCGCCGACCATGAACTCTTTGCCTACGAGCGGGTTCAAGTCAATCCCGGTGACGATCAAGTTCCTGCGCAGCAGAGGTTCGTCAACTCCGAGGCCCTGAGATTCGAGGTGAGCGTAGGCGTCGCGCTCGATCAGGGTCAGGGCGCGGTGCGACTCAAGCTCAGTGTTGTGCGCAAAGTGGTGGTCTCCGCGCAGGCCACGGCCAGCGACTGCTTCCGCCTCGTCGACGACGATTGGGTCGTCGCTCTTTGACGGGCGAACGGTGACGAGTTCAACCCTGCCAGCCACTGGCTAATCCTCTGAGGTGAAGTGGGTGATGAGTTGCTCACCAGCATGGCGGCCGCTCGCCAAGGCGCCGTCAATCGATGAGGTTGCTCGCCAGTCGCCTGCAACCCAAAGCCACTTCTTCAAGCGGGGGTCACGCTCCATTGGATCAAGTGACCCGACGTCCTGCCGTGGCAGAGCGCGCTTGATCCGGTCCACGCGAAGCAGATGCCATTCGTTGACCTGCGGGCCAAACCATTGGCCAAGCTGGGCACGGCCTTCAAGCTCGAGCACTTCGTCGTCAAGGCCAAGGTGCTCTTCGAGTACCGAAGCGGTGATCAGCGCCGCACCGGTTGGTGCGTAGCTCGGTGCGACGGCGGACATCACTTGTGCGTTGTTGATGACCCCTTGACCGTCACCATTGAGAAACAGCACTGGCTGCGTGGAAGGTCCTGCGCCTGGCGCTGCCCAAGCAATCTGGCCGACGCTGCTCCACTTCGGGGTCTCAATGTCGCCAAGGAGCTTGGAAGCACCGCGCGCGTCAGCCGCGACGAGAACTGCGTCAGCCTCAATCCAGCCAGCGCCCTTGACCTTCACCCGCCGCTTTTCGATCTTCGAGACCTTGCTGTTGTAGTGGACGACTC
>CAZZKI010000115.1:0-4958 GCA_964654785.1 uncultured Solirubrobacteraceae bacterium | reverse complement strand
TCGGCTTCAAGCTGAAGCTGCAGTACGTATTCAAGGCTGACTCTGTAGCTCCGCTGAACGGCTTTAGCCTCAATGGAGTCACCGACCTGACTCCGGTGGTCACTGCCAGCTAAGGCCGGCAGGACATAAAGCTGTACCGAGGGGCGCCTAGAGGCGCCCCTCGCTTTTCGCGAGTTTGCTCACGCCAAGACCAGCAGGGACGGACGGTTCCTGATTGCATCTAACCGGCCGATTCGGTAGAAACCACATCTGTATCTGCTTAGTGCGTGGCGACAACGCCATGCTCATTTGCCGCAACGATCCCCAAGATTCACTTAGGAGCCCCATGAAGCGTTTCGCCGCCCTGCTCGCAACCACCGCAACCGCCGCTCTTGCCTTTTCAGCTGCGCCTGCGCTAGCGACGACGACGACCTATAACTGTGCGGGCTCGGCCGCATCGTGGACAGTCCCGGTGGGGGTTACCTCTTTCAGTTACATCGTTAAGGGCGCTGGAGGAGGTAATGGTGGCTCCGGTGATACCGCTTTATGGGGAACCAACCCGGGCGGAAATGGCGGCAGTGGCGCAGTCTTCTTCGGTACTTGGAGTGTGACTACCGGCCAGTCCGTCTCCATCAAGGTTGGCTGCAAAGGAGGTACGGGCGCCGACAAGCGTGACGGAGACGGAGGAGCTTCAGGCGGCTGGGGTTGGTTTACCGGAGGCAACGGTGGTAACGCTGGTAACCGAAACTGCGGTTTCTTCGGCTGCTCCAAGTACGCTACGGGCGGCGCAGGCGGCGGCGGTGGTGCTTCGGGCATCGGGATTGGTTCCCTCTTCGTCGTCGCTGGCGGCGGCGCAGGCGGCGGTGGCGGTGCCTGGTGGGCCGGTGGCGGCGGCAGCGCCTATGCGGCTAACAATAACGGCACGGCGCTTGCCAACGGCTCAAACGGCTCAAAGAATGGTGCCGGCAATGGTGGCTCCGGTGGTTCTGGCGGCGGCGGTGGCGCAGCAGGCGCAGGCGTTTCCGGTGACACAACGGGGAACGGTGGTCAGAACGGCCGCAGTGCCGCATCGTCTGACTCAGCCATAAGTGCGACTTTTGACGCCAGCGGTGGCGCAGCACGGACGACTGACGGCAGCATCATCCTCACTTTCTTCAAACCAGTCAGCGTGTCGGGGGCGCCTACGGGAACTGTGGGTGGAGCTACTCAGAACATTGCCTTCAGCTACCCGGACA
Source organism: uncultured Solirubrobacteraceae bacterium (assembly GCA_964654785.1). Classification (GTDB taxonomy): domain Bacteria; phylum Actinomycetota; class Thermoleophilia; order Solirubrobacterales; family Solirubrobacteraceae; genus WLNJ01. Next base: position 3,744 of record CAZZKI010000115.1, on the reverse strand, counting down.
CTGGCCACACATTTGAGTGCAAGACAGACGCAGGCGCTTGGGCAGCGTGCACATCGCCGGTTGCCATGTCCGGCCTTTCAGACGGGTCTCACACTTGGCAGGTACGCCCAGTTGATTCCGCCGGTAATTCAGGCGCTGCGACTTCGAAGACGTGGACTGTCGACGTAACGCCCCCGCCGGCTACTAAGCTGACGGGCGCACCTAACGGGACAGTCGGAGTGAACCTGCTTGCTTTCAGTTTCTCGAATTCTGAGACCACAGCAACACTCACGTGTTCTCTTGACACCGGAGCATTTGCTCCCTGTGGTGACTCGCCCAAGATCCTCAGCGGCCTGTCAGAAGGGAAGCACCGCTACGTTGTTAAGGCAACTGACGCATACGGCAACTCTTCGACCTCGGAAGCAAACTGGTCAGTTGACTCGTCCGCGGCTGCAAGCGTTTCAGGAGACACAGGGGCGGCTCCATCTGTAAGCACCTCACCTAACCCCAGTGGCGTAGCTGTGGGTTGGATGGAGACCTGTGCAATCGCAAACGTGAATAACCCTGGAGATCTTGTCTGCTGGGGCAATAATTCCCCCTACTTCGTCCCAGAGAAGCGTATTTGGCTGCAGAAGATGATCGTGGAAAAAGCTCTTGGCGGCGGCGTCGTGGATGTCGAAAGTGAGAGCAGCACGACCTGCGTTGTCTTGTCAGACGGTTCAGTCAAGTGCAGAGGCACTAACTCCAGCGGCCAACTTGGTGACGGATCCACTACCGCGTCGGGCAAGGTTTGGAAGACGGTGAGTGGAATCAGCAGCGCTAAGACTGTGGAAGGCTCCACGCAGGGCGAATTCACCTGTGCGACGTTGTCGGACGGAACGGTTCGCTGCTGGGGTAAGAATTACAGCGGTCAAGTAACGGGCTCAGGTCGAACCGGAGGAGCGAATGTACTCACGCCTACTCCAGTTACTGGCCTCACGGCAGCGATCAAGAAGGTCGCTCCGCAGCAAGACGCGACATGTGCGTTGTCAGCATCGGGTGCTGCCTACTGCTGGGGCAAGAACGATTGGGACGGCAACCTTGGCGGAGCAGGCGACGAATGGTCGGTTTCAGGCCCAAGTCAAGTCAGGGCAATTACTTCTGGAGTTCCAAAGGTTGTCTGCACCCCAGACATGGTCCACTTGGACAGCACAGGCAGTGGCACGACTTGCTACCAGCCTGGCTACAAGACTGGGGGCACTGTCCCGCAGTTCACTCCTACAGCGGACGTGCCTGTAACTGCGCCACTGACAGACCTCGTTGACATCGCTTCCGGTTCTCAATTCTCATGTGCAGTTAAGTCCGACGGCACCGTTTGGTGCTGGGGTGCCGGATGGTTTGGTCAGCTTGGAGACGGAAGGACCTATTGCTACGACAGCTGTGACCTGACGAAGCAGACAGGTGGCTCACATCAGGGCGCGGTAAAGGTCTCAGGAATTACCAACGCCGTGAAGATAAGCGCTGGCGCCTATTGGGCATGCGCGATCCTGAGCAGCGGGGACGTAAAGTGCTGGGGTGACAACCCTGGTGGCTTGGGAGATTCGAGCAGCAACACCAGGTCGCTGACGCCGGTCACCATCACCAACGCATATCTCAACCTCACCGAGAAGGTCGCAGGGAAGCCGGTAGACATCTCGGTAGACCAATCTGCCTGCGTGACTCTCGATACTGGAGTACTTAAGTGCTGGGGCAGTGGCTCTGCACACGACACCACTTTCGGCAGGGGAGTGAACCTATTTAGTCCGTACACCGTGCCGTTTGGCCCGTTCGTAATTGCGGCACCGCCCGCAGCGCCCGTGATTGGAGTCCCCGCTTCTCCGACGAAGTCGACCAGCGCATCAATCAGCTTTAAGGGCGAGAGTGGAGCAACCTTTAGTTGCTCGGTTGATGGTGGCGCTTACAGCGCTTGCACTTCGCCCAAGTCGCTTTCAGGCCTCTCCGAGGGAACTCACAGTCTCGCTGTGATGCAGACTGGCGTGGGCGGAGATAGCCCTGTCGGTTCTGTCTCTTGGACTGTTAACAGCAAGCTTGATGCGCCAGTGCTGTCTGGGGCCCCAACCGGCACCACACTCGCAACTGGCGCCTCACTCAGCTTCACAGGCGGATCCGGCGCCACATTCCAATGCTCAACTGACGGGGCGCCTTATGGCCCGTGCACCTCGCCTGTTTCGCTGAGCGGTCTGAGCTTGAACAAGCACAGCTTTAGTGTTGTTGCCATCAAGGATGGGCTGATCAGTTCGCCTGCATCAGCCAATTGGGTGGTTGCAGACGCTGTAACCCCGACCGCGCCGACGCTTTCTGGTGCCCCAACCGGTACCTCGACGTCCCGCAGCGCGAGCATCACGCTCAGCGGTGATTCGGGCGCGACCTTTGAGTGCTCGGTTGACGGCGGCGCTTACGCTGCCTGCACATCCCCTTGGACCTCGTCAACCCTCACTGATGGCAGCCACACGCTGTCTGTGAAGACTGTCATTGGCGGCTTCAAGAGCCTCGCAACTGATGTGACCTGGAAGGTTGACGCGACACCGCCGGCAGCGCCGACGCTTGTCAGCAAGCCAAGCGCACAGTCGAAGAGTGCGATCGCATCCGTTCCGTTCACCGGTGAATCAGGAGCGACCTTCACCTGCTCAGTTGACGGTGGCGCATACGCTGCTTGCACATCCCCGTGGTCGGCTTCTGGCTTGACTGAGGGTGCGCACTCCGTCGCGATCAAGGCGACGGATGCTGCCGGTAACACCGGTGCTGCGGCGACAGCCTCGTGGACAGTTGACCTCACAGCTCCAGGCGCACCGACACTGGTAACCAAGCCTGACGCTGTTACGGGTTCAACAGTCGCGAGCTTCACGTTCACTGGTGAAACCGGAGCATCCTTCCTCTGCCAGATCGACAGCGGCACCCCTGCCGCATGCTCGTCAGGTGATTCGTTCAGTGGATTGGCCGAGGGCAACCATGTGGCCTACATCAAGGCAGTTGACGCTGCCGGCAACGTCGGCTCTGCTGTCACTGCAACCTGGCGGGTTGACCTGACTGGTCCGACTGCTCCGTCGTTCATTACGAAGCCAGATGCGGTTGTCTCGTCGACATACGCGAACTTCAACTTTGCCGCTGCGGCAGGCGAGCCTGTGACCTACAAGTGCTCGCTTGATGGCGCTGCGTATTCAACCTGCACTCCACCAACGTCACTGAGTGGTCTCGCTCCGGGCGACCACACCTACAGAGTTGCAGCTGTAGACGCGGTGGGTAACGCAAGCACTGCGACGGCTACGACATGGACGGTGGGCAGCCTGCCCGCAACGCCAACATTGGGTAGCAAGCCGAGTGGTTTGACTAATGCAACCTCTGGCTCTGTTGCGTTCAGCAGCACTGAGACCGGTGTGACATTCCAGTGCTCGGTTGACGGTGGTAGCTACTCAACCTGCACCTCGCCCAAGGCTGTTACTGGCCTTGGTGATGGTCCGCATAGCGTTAGCGTTAAGGCTGTCAACAGCGTTGGCTCCAGCTCAGCTGTGCAGGCAACGTGGGTTGTAGACGCGACTGCCCCTGCAGCGCCAAGCGTTTCCGGTTCTGTAACAGGCCTGACTCGTACGACAACCCAGTCGATCAACTGGACTGCGGAGTCCAGTGCGACTGTCACATGCTCTGTTGACGGTGGTACTTACGAGTCATGCACTCGCCCGAAGACGCTTAGCTCAGTTGCTGATGGCGACCACTCGGTTGCTGTCAAGC
>CAZZKI010000114.1:0-4989 GCA_964654785.1 uncultured Solirubrobacteraceae bacterium | reverse complement strand
CCCAAGGCGATACTGACAACAAGCCCGTGTGCAACTCCAGCGCGTCCGACCATGCGCGGCTACCGCCTGGCTGCCATCGCACCCGGTAACCAGCCAGGTCGATATCACCGACCGGTCCCCAGGTCAGCCGCTCACCGTCCAGGCGTACCCAGGGCACATCGGATGGCGGGGCGGTTTTGCCAACCACCTGAACGGTTGCCTGGCTCCAAGGGCCACGCACGCCAATTGAATTGATAGCGCGGATCCGGACGTTGTAGCTGACCCCATCCTGAACCGGTGAGACCCATGCCACCCCTAACTCCGCTGCCACGATGTCCACCGGAGACCAACCCAAATCAGTCACAGCCTTCGACTGCACCTCAACCTGCCCCCGTTGCGCGTAGACCTCGGTGGGAGCAGTCCATCCAACCCGGATGCGGGAGATCACAGAACCATCGGCCAATCGCAGCAACTCCGTGGTACCGGAGGTGAGCGTAGGACCCGACAGAGCCGGTACGTTGAAGGGGTCTGGCAGGTTGGACTGCGCGACTACGGCTGCAGGCGAAAGCACTGCTTGCGTGTACACGCTCGCGCTGTACTCACGGGCCACGACATAGACCTCGTCGTTGTCCTTGATCTCGATTTGCATGATCCGAAAGAGCTTCGCGTTCCACCCTGGGGTAGAGTGCGTGATGGGAACGACATCGCCCACCTCGCAGCGCAAGCCTTCCTGGAAGGCAGAGAATTTCACGATCAAACCGTAGCGGCTTTGGTTCAGCGTCAACTGCCCGATGTTCTGCGCCCGGTAACTGTTGGCGGTGAACGGCAGATCAATCTTGGCCTCCAAAATCAACCCGTTGTCCGTTGCTCGCAAAGCGGTGGACTCCACCATTGCCAGATCGGGTTGCCACTTCTTGGCAGGATTGAAGAACCCGGCTGTCACACGGTTGTACTTGGCGCGCTTGCCGCCCTGGCTGATGACCCAGGACCCGGTGATGTTGCCCTCGGTAAATCCAAAGCTCGATGCTGTGCTGGCCACATCGAGCACCAGCCGGTACTTGCCGCCACTGAAGACAAGCATGCCCCGGCACGACGTGAGCAGGGCCCGCACGTTGTCATAAGCAGTCTGGTTCGTATCTACCGTTCCGTCGCAGGCGTACGCGGCATAGTTCACCTGGGTGAGCGTGTGCTGACCCGAACCCACTGAGGTCAGGTCGATCGCAGCGCCAGCAAAAGCGTTCGCGATCGACGTAGCCAGTTGATAACTGGTGTCCGACACCTTGATCGCGTAGTAAGTGGTGCCGGCCGCCAGAGGCGCGGGCAAATTAGCCGTACTGCTGACCCGAATGCCATCTCCGGTATCAATCGGGATAGGTTGAGAAAAGGTCAGCGCCTCGGAGGAAACATCCACCGTGAACATGTCTGAAAAACTCGGCGCGGTGATCCTCAGATCGCAGGCATCCGCCGCAGAAGCAATGCTGGTGTCATCGATAGCGCTGGCTGCAATCCCACGCCCATAAAGGGTGTTGGTCAGGTAGTCGCGAATCACAAGCGCCGGGTTGTTCGAATACCGAACCTGGCCGTCGCGCGGGTCGTACAAGGTTCTGCCTCTGACATCGGCCGTGATGGTGGGCAGGCCAGAAAACGCATTGCGGTCGTACTTGAGCTTGACGTACAGGTAGGCGCAGTTGGCGAGCTTGCAGTCGTTGGTCCATTTGGGCACATCTGCGCTGAGGCCGGCATCTGCTGCTTCACCGGGCGTACCCAGGTGCTTGGTGATCGTCACAAGCCCCGAGAACTTGGCGTTCGTGGACAGGAAATCGTCCAGGTACACGTTTTCGATGGCTGTCACAGGCCCTTCGCTGAGCACGATCACCACGTGGAGGTACTCGTTGCTGGCGCCGGAGACCTCGATGAAAACGCGTGTGCCACCAACCCGTCGGCGGCCGTAAATCACGGGGATCGGATCGACATTGCTCTGGGAGTTAATCAGGATGCCCTGGGCTTGCGCTGAGGAGACGGCTGACTGCGCACGCGAGGGCGAGTTCGATCCGACCAAGGACTGAACCGCGAGATTGGCCACACCGCCTGCGACCAGACCGGTGGCCCCGCCGATAAAGTTGGCGGTCGCAATCGATGCGCCCAGCACGTCTGCCGCAGCGGCTGTGATGCCCGACTCGATCACAGTGCCGAGCACGGCGTCGGCCACGGCAACGCCCACAGCCTCCGAGACCGCCGACCCAACGATGGCACCAATGATGATGCCGGCCATTACTCGGCCCCCCCTGAGCGAACCACCTTGGCATACAGGCGCTCGACATCCTCATAGCCCAGATGGTCCAGAAGCCGGCCGAAGTCTTTGCTGCGTTTGACGTGGTAATAAATCTTTTGCACGCCCTGCGCTTGAAGACCCAGTTCGGCATACCGCAGGAGTTTGAGCACAACGCGACCGGCTCGCACCTCTGGCGCTGCATAGACGGCACTGTTGGCTGCAACCAATGCGTCCTGGTAGTGGATATGGGTCTGCACGATGAATACGGCATAACCCACGATGACCTGTTCGCGCTTGGCCACGAAGGTGGCCAGCTTCCCGGCTGCATCGAGCTCGCAGTATCGTGTCCAATCAATGTTTAGACGCGCGAGGTCCTTCTGGCCGACTTCCTCGTATTCGCGCTCAGCCAGGCACTGGAGCTCCTTGATTGATGTCGCGATAGGAATTCGTGCAAAGCTGTAAAGGGACCGACTGATGCTCAAAGCGATCCCCACTTGATCTCGCGGTTGATGTTGGTGACGAACTGAAAACCCCGGTCACCCGGAAACCAGATCTGCTCTTCCGGGTCGTTGGTGTGCCGGCCAGGCGTGCGCTGAAAATCCACCCACTGTGAGCTCGCGGTCACTGCGATCGTGCAGGTGCCGTTGTTGGGATCGTCCGAGATCTCCATCGAGTCAATGCGGCCATCAAAGACGAGCAAGGGGTTACTGATAACCGACAGCCGGTAGTCGAGAAAGGCCTTGTAGATGGCGATGCGCCGATCGATGTAGGGCTTGGACAGGGCAATCGAGATCCAGGTCTGATCCACTGCAGACACCTGCACCGTGACATTGGGGATGCTCATGTCGCTGCTCTCAGACAGGCCCGAGAACCCCATGAAGTGGCCGTTGGCTGTGTAGGTGTTCGCGCCCCACAGCACATTGATCCACGCATCCGTCATTCGGATCGTCCCGTCGTCGAACCAGGCTTCGACCAGGTAGACGGGCTGATTGCTGGACTTGAGGATTTCAGCGATGAAGGCTGCACTTGCACCACGATCCATCGATGTTGCCCCTCAAAACGCCTCAATCAGTTGGAGGCTGAAGTTGTAAATCGCCCCGGGCGCCACCACCGATTCCATCGTGTCGGCACCCAAAGCCAGCGTGAAAGGTACGTTTCTCAAGGTAATCACGGCCCCGTCAGCAGGCACAGCCAGCAAACCAGGCTCGATTGGCACCGTTGCCAGACCAAAGGCATCGGCGTTCACATCGGCCGTGACCATGTAGACCTTGGTTTGACCAGCAATCCCGATGAAGTCACCTGCCTTGAGTGCGCCAGAAAGCCCCGGGGTCCAGCCCCTTGTGGTCAGGCTCCTGCCTTGCTGGTTGGCACCATTGATCTGCGGTGAGCCGGTGGCCGCGCCCTGCGGGGTTCGGTGAACCGGCAAGATGGCCGTGAAGGTGTCCCACTGGCCACGCTGGGCCACGACAAAGGCCTGGATCGGCGCGAATTGCGCTCGGGTCAGGCCCACCCAGTCGGCAGTGATCACCCAGCGCTGCGCACCGTTGGAGCGGGTGCTGCGGCGAAGATTGTGAGCAACCGAGACGCGTGTGGGTTGGTACGACTGGATCTTGACCGCACTGGGCGACGGGATCAGGGGAAAGCTGCCGCTCATGCCGTGATCCCGTACCGGCCGCGCATATTGAGCGCCTGATTGACGATTCCGACCACCACAGCCTTGTTCTGCACCATGGCCGTCTGGAAACTGCGGGCATCCATGGCATTGACAGAGAAGTTGATGTTGATCGGGCCTTGGTCGCGGGCTGGAGCGGCAGCGGCCACAGGCTGGGAGCCGTTAGGAAGGACAGTGCCAGCCGCGTTTGGAACGAACCACTCGGGGCCCTGCTCTCCAACTACGTAAGGCTGACCGGCGCTGACTGGGCCACCGCTGGCCCGGAACAGGTTTGTAAAGAAAGTGCCGGCGCCAGAGAACAAGCCCGAGAGTGACATGCCACTGGTGGCCTGCGCCAGCGGCTTGATGACGCTGTTCTGGATCTGGATCCGGATCAGATCGGCGATGATGGAATCGGCAAGGCTTCTAAAGTCAAGCTTGCCAGTGCGAACAAAGGTCACCAGCGCATCCTCCATGCTCTTGAATGCGTTGGAGAAGAGCCGCTCGGACTGAGCAGCCGCGTTGGTCACCGAGTCCAGGTAGTTATTGATCGCCTTGATCGCCCCAGTCTCCCAGGAGCGCTCGGCTTCCCAACGGTCGTTGATCGCCCGCACCATGACCGCCGTCGAGCGCACCGCCTCGTCACGCAGGCGCTGCTGGGTCTCCACTGACATCTTCATGCCCGACTGCTCAAACTCCCAGATTTGCTGCTCTACAGCCAGGAAGTTCTTGCGGGCAACGGTGGCAATCTCCTGCTCGCGCGCGGTGCGACCGATCAATGTGGTCTGAAACTGGTACTGATCATTGACCAGATCCATGCTGTGGGCAAAGGCAACGACACGCTTGTCATCGTCGAATTTTTGCTGTGCGGCCCAGCGTGCATTGATGGCCTGCACCATGACCTGGTTGGATCGCTCAGCCTCCGAGCGCAGTTGCTGCTGGGCCTCAATCGAGAGCTTAGAGCCGCTTTTTTCGGCGTCCCAAATCTGCTGCTCCACCGCCAAGGTGCTGCGCCTTGTGGCGTTTGCGATCTCCTGCTCCTTGGCGTTCATGCCGATGAGCGAGATCTGAAACCGGTACTGGTCAT
>CAZZKI010000113.1:3797-5000 GCA_964654785.1 uncultured Solirubrobacteraceae bacterium | reverse complement strand
TGTCAATGCCGTTCTGGGCAAGGGTGCGCAGTTCGGTGGCCGCAGGGCCTGCAAGGACCTGAGCTTGGTCAGGCAAGGCCTTTTCGATCTCTGCTTGAACATCAATGTTCTTGTAGATCTGGTCGGTCAGGTACTGAGCCGTGGCAGTGCGGACTGCCTTGTTCTGCAGCAGTTCAGTCGAAGTGTTTGACCAGTTGTTCGCATCGAGCAACTGGCGATTGGTCCAGACAGCGAAGATCGAAACAACGCTTAGGAGCGTTGCGATCACGATCATCACGCGCGCAGCGAGGAAGTTGCCGCGGTGGCCGCCTGTGGACTCTGCTGTTTCTTGGGTGCCTGCCATGAGGTCCAAGTTAGTGGAGAGGACGAACTGCGGGTGAGCCTGCAGGCTCACCCGCGAAGAGCGTCATCAGCCGGTGATTTCGGCCTTCATCTTGGCGTACTCGTCATCGGTGAGCTTGCCGCTGTCGTGCAGCTTGGCGAGCTTCTCGAGCTGGTCCGCAGGGCCATTGCCGGCCTGCTCGCGGATGTACGCATTCATCTGCTTCTGAACCTCAGCCTGCTCGGCCACTGCGCGCTCGCGCATGCCTGATCCACGAACCAGGAGGTAAATGAACGCTGCGAGGAACGGGATGGCGATCAGGAAGATGATCCAAAGGACCTTGACGACCCATGAGGTGTCGTGGTCACGGAAGAGGTCACCAATGATCGTGATGAGGATCCAGAACCACATGACGAACAGGAAGATCCATGCGACTGTGATGAGAGCCTCTGTAAGGCCATAAGTTGCGATTGGCAACAAGGAATGCTCCTTCTAGTTGATTTCGCCTTCAAGCGTAACGACTGTCGGAACGGCCGGAGTATTGGACGCAGGACAGGCATTGATTGCCGCCTTGCCGGGTAGCCTCCGCGGCGTGGAGACCACATGCCGGACATGACTCAAACCCTGCTGCTTGCAGCTGAAACGCTGGAAGGGGTTGGAACGAAGGCAGCGGTAAGCGTTGTGATCGTTGTGGCCATCGGCGCTGTCGCTGGCACCGTGTCGGTCTTGATGGGTGATCGCGGGATCTTGATCCCAGCTGTTGCCTTGGAGTTGGTCGCTGGCATCCTCGTCGGCCCGGAGGTCGCTGGGCTACACACCACCCCGGCCTTGAACTTCATGGCCTCGCTTGGAGTCGGGCTCCTCTTCTTCTTTGCCGGCTA
>CAZZKI010000113.1:0-3697 GCA_964654785.1 uncultured Solirubrobacteraceae bacterium | reverse complement strand
GAGTTCGGGCCGATCCTTCTGCTCAGCATTCTGCTCACCAGCGAGAGTCGGACCAGTCAGGCGATCACCCTGGCGGTGTTCATCTCGGTTGCGGTTGCCACTGCCCTGCTTGCAGTCAAGTCGCGGCACATGACTGTTCCAGTGCTTGAGCGCTCAGTGGAGCGGAGCTCACAGATTGCAGTGCGCTGGTTTTTCCTGCTGGTGACAGCCTTGGTGTTGATGGCTGCCTACATGGGCCTTGACCTGCTGCTTGGCGGTTTTGCAGCTGGCATCATCGCCCGCCAGCTAATCGGCGAACGAGAAGTCAAAGAGTTTGAGACCAAGCTGACTGCGGTGGCCTTTGGAGTCTTCGTACCGTTCTTCTTTGTCGTCAGCGGAATGAAGCTGGATGTCTCCGCGATCTTCGACAGCGCCAGCGGTGCGCTCAAAGTGCCGCTGTTCTTCGCGCTCTTCCTCGTCGTCCGGGGAACGCCGGCACTGCTCCTCTACCGAAAGGTCTTGGACAAGTCGGAACGGCTGGCGCTCGCCTTCTACTCCTCAACGCAGCTGCCATTGGTGCTGGCGATCACCATGACTGCAGAAGCCGCAGGCAAGATGCGGATGACGACAGCCTCGGCCCTCGTCTTCGCAGCACTGCTGAGCACTCTGGTCTTCCCCGTGATCGGCCTGCGGATCAGGGCGAAGAAACCAGAAGGCGAAGCACTCAGTACTGCGTAGCTGAGGCCCCTGCCAGCCCAGAGTTCCCACCACAGGGCATTATGTGGGGGAATGCTCATCGAAATCTTTCTTCTCGCGGTCGGTTCAGCCGTTTTCCCAATGTTGCTCGCGGGCGTTGCGGTGCTCCTGTCGCGTGAGAACCCTGCGCCGCTGCTTATCGCTTTCTGGCTTGGTGGATTCACAACAAGTGTCGTGGCAGGAATGGTGATCCTCTTGACGTTTGGCGAAAAGGCATCCTCGCTTGGCGCAAAAGGCCCGACGCTTGCGCCTCCGTACAGCATTGCTGCTGGCGTCTTCGTGATCGCTGTTGCTTGGCTGCTTGGCACAAACAAGGGAAGGTCAATCATTGATGGCTGGCGTGCCCGCCGCAAGGAGCACAAGGAGGCCAAGGGCAAGGTCAAGGCTCACAAAGAAGGCCCGAGTCGAAGCGAGAAGCTTGAAAAGAAGCTGCTTGACGGGGGGACCGTGTTCGCCGGGCTTGCCGGCGCAATCCTCAACCTGCCCGGCCCCTTCTACCTGATAGCCCTCGGCGACATCGCGACCAAGCACTACGCAGTCGGGGCTGAGCTAGCCCTCGTCCTACTCTTCAACCTGATCATGCTGGTGCTGGTGGAGGTTCCGCTCGTCGGATTCCTCATCAACCCCGAAACGACGGACCGCAAGGTCGAGGCACTCTCCAAGTGGCTCAACCGGAACGGCATCAAGATCGTCGCCGCCATCGCCCTGGTTTGGGGCGTCAGCTTCATCTACAAGGGCATTGACGACTGGGGCAAGTGGAACAAGACCACCAAGTCAGCAAGCTCTCAAGCCGCGTCGGTTACGCCAGCCTCACGCTCGTACTGAGCCATTAGCTGACGCTCGTCTTCCTGCTTCGGGAAGAACTTCCAGATAAGCAAGGCGCCCGTTGCGATGGCTATCAAGCCAACTGCGTAAGACCATCGCTGGCCCTGCATGAAGGACACCTTGGCAGCGTTGATGATCTCGCTTGAGTACTGGGGGTAGCGCTCTGCGACTGTCGCAGCGCTGCTGAATGACTTCTCAAGCTGGGTCGTGACTTGGTCGCTGACGCTGGAGGCCTGCGGCGACGCACCGATCTGCTTGGCGAATGAGGCTGCGTAGCCGGCGGTAAGAAGCGCTCCAAGGATTGACTGCATTACTGCTCCACCAAGGTCACGCTGAAGGTCCGCAGTTCCCGAAGCCATCCCGACCCGCTTGACAGGCAGCGAGCCTGTGAGGGAGTGCGACGCTGGCGTGCCGGCAAAGCCAACACCCGCGCCGACCAGCATGTACGGCAAAGCGACCTCCCAATACGGAATGTGGTCCGTCCACAACACCAGCATCAGGAAGAAGGCCAGTAGGCAGTGCAGATAACCGAGAAGCAGAACAAAGCGTGAGCCCTTGGCTTCCACCAACTTCGCTGAGCGGGGCGCGATCAGAGTCATCACCACTGCCGCGGGAATGATTGAGGCACCAGCTTCAAGGGTTGAATAACCAAGCACGTTCTGCATGAACTGCTGGCCCACGAACATCGCCCCCATCAGCGAGCCGAAGACGATCATGCCGCCCATCGCTGCCACCCAGAAGGTAGGCCGAACTGCGTACTTGAGGTCAAACAGTGGCTCTGGCGCTCGGCGCTGCCGCCAGAAGAACGCGATGCCGCTGATGACTGCGATCGCTCCCAGGATGAGGGCGGTCTTGACACCGCCCGGGACCGTCGCAAAGTTGATTCCTAAGACCATCGAGGCAACAAAAACTCCGGAGATCAAACCGCCAATGTGGTCAACAGGCTCGGTGTTTTCGTTGACATGCGAAGGAACAGTCTTGACCGAGAGAGCAAGTGCGCCGAGTGCCAGTGGGATGGTGATCAGGAACACCCACTTCCACGAGTAATGGAGGAGGAGAGCGCCACCAACAAGCGGCCCAAGTGCGTTCATTGACCCGCCGATGCCCGACCACAAGGCGATCGCCTTGGTGCGAGGTGGCCCAGCCCAAAGCGCTGTGATCAAGGCGAGGGTCGTTGGGTAGGCCATGCCCGCTGCAAGCCCGCCAAGAACACGGCCGGCCATCAGCACTTCGATCGTCGGGGCGACAGCAGCGATGATGCACGCCGGGATTGACAAGACCACGCCTGAGACGAGCATCAATTTGCGCCCGTAACGGTCGCCCACCGCGCCCAGGTAGAGGACGGAAGCAGCGAGTCCAAGCGAGTAGGAAACAGCTACAAGGTTGAGTTCAGTCTGCGACGCGTCGAAGGCCCGACCAATGTCTGGAAGTGCGACATTGGCAACTGAGAGGTTGAGGTTGGCAACTGTCTCAACGAGGATCAGCGCTGCGAGGACAATGCCCGCGCGTGTCGGAACTCGGCTGGACTGTTCAGGCTGGGCTGCGGCTTCCATAAGGGGAGCCTACGCCTCCGCCCGCCGTACGAGGCTCAAGCGCTTAGGGTCGCTGGTGCGCCGCGCTGGACGAGCACTTCGGGGATGACGACGGTGCCGTCCTCCTGCTGCCCGTTCTCAAGGATCGCGATCAGCGTGCGGCCAACCGCAACTGCAGTGCCGTTGAGCGTGTGGAGAATCTCAGGCTTACCGCCGCCCTCCGGCCGCATTCGGATACCAAGGCGGCGGGCCTGGAAGTCAGTTGTGTTTGAGCACGAAGTGAGCTCACGCCAACGACCCTGACCTGGCAGCCAAGCCTCGCAGTCGTACTTCTTTGCCGCGGAAGCTCCAAGCTCAGCGACGCCGATGTTGACGACTCTGTAAGGAATGCCAAGGTCGGTGAGGATCCGCTCCTCAAGCGCGAGGATCCGCTCATGCTCGTCCTCGGACTGGTCAGGCGGTACGAGGCTGTACATCTCCACCTTGTCGAACTGGTGGACGCGGAACACGCCGCGAGTGTCCTTGCCAGCGGAGCCCGCCTCACGACGGAAGCAAGGTGAGAAGCCTGCGTAACGGAGTGGAAGGTCGCCCTGCTCGATGATCGC
>CAZZKI010000112.1:3598-5012 GCA_964654785.1 uncultured Solirubrobacteraceae bacterium | reverse complement strand
ACTAAGCTTGGGTAGTAGTTGCTGGCTGCTTCGTGATGTTTATGCAGGGCGGCCTCGCAATGGTCGAGGTTGGCTTCGTGCGTGGGAAGAACGCAGGTTCGATCATCCCCAAGTTCCTCGTCAACTTTTCAATCTGTGCAGCTGCCTTCTGGGTTGCAGGCTTCGCTATTTCGTTTGGTGACGGCAACCTCTTCGCTGGCACAAGCGGCTGGTTTGTAAGCAGCGCAAGTGACTTTGCGCTCGCATGGCCTCAGTACAAGAACGGCGTGACTGCGGAGGCCTTGTGGTGGTTTCAGTTCACCTTCTGCGCGATCGCATTGGCGATTGTCTGGGGCACGACGCTGGAGCGGATCAAGTTCAGCATCTACATCGCCTACGCCGTCGTCTTTAGTGCTGTGATCTACCCGCTTGTCGCCCACTGGATCTTCGCTGACGGCTGGCTGCGCCATAACTTCCATGTGCAGGATTTCGCAGGCTCAATCGTTGTTGATGTAACTGCGGCTGCTGCAGCACTGGCAGTGCTCGTCGTTCTCGGGCCGCGCCGTGGCAAGTACGGAAGTGACGGCAAACCGCGCGCTATCCCAGGCCACAACATGCCGCTCTTTGGCCTTGGCATCTTCATCCTCTGGCTTGGTTGGTACGGCTTCAACCCAGGTTCAACTTTGACTGCGCTCGACGGCCGCTTCCCTGAGATCGTGATCATCACGACCCTCGCTGGGGCTTTCGGAGTTCTCGCTGCTGTGTCCCTCATGTGGTTCCGCACCAAGACTTTCGACATTGGCATGAGTGGCAACGGTGCAATCGCAGGCCTTGTCGCGATTACCGGCCCAGCTGGCTACATCGACGCTTGGGCTGCGCCGATCATCGGCGCGGTCGCAGGCATCATCGTCGTAGAGGGCGTGCTGCTGATTGACCGCAAGGTTGACGACCCGATTGGTGTTCTCTCAGCCCACGGGCTTGCCGGAGCTTGGGGAGCACTCTCACTTGGTCTGTTCGCAGTACCTCGCCTTGCTGAATACAACTTGCCAGGCAGCCACGGCGGCCTTTTCTACACCGGCTCACTCGAGCAAATGTGGCCGCAAGCCTTGGCAGTCGTCGTTGTCTTCGCGTTTGTGTTCGCTTCGTCTTGGGTCGTGTTCAAGGCCGCCGACCTCGCCTGGGGAATCCGGGTTACGCCTGAAATGGAGAATGCTGGCTTGGACATCAGCGAGCACGGCATGTACGGCTACCCAGAACAATTTATTCCAGCAGCGGAACTCTTTAGCTACGGTGCTGTTCCAGCAGGTGAACGTGTGGGCACCGGCCCAGTTTCTGACCCGGAGGTAACGACATGAAGAAGATCGAAGCATTCGTAAGGCATGAGGCTTTTGAGCCAATCCGTGAGGACTTGCTTGACAAGGGCATCCCTTCCATG
>CAZZKI010000112.1:0-3498 GCA_964654785.1 uncultured Solirubrobacteraceae bacterium | reverse complement strand
TGAGGCTTTTGAGCCAATCCGTGAGGACTTGCTTGACAAGGGCATCCCTTCCATGACTGTTACTGAGGTCAAGGGCAGCGGCCGCCAGCGCGGCATCGTTGAGACCTACCGCGGCGCCCAACTCACCAACCACCTTCGTCCGAAGATCAAGATTGAGATCGTTGTCGCTGATGGCGAGGTCGACCTCGTCGTCAACACAATTCTCGAGCACGCAAAGACAGGCAATGTCGGCGACGGCAAGATCTTCGTGCTTCCAGTTGAGGCCGCATACCGCGTCCGAACTGGTGAGAGCGGCGAGAATGTCCTCCAAGCTCACGAGGGCGACGAGGCCTAAGCCGTCAGTCGCGCCGCTGCGCGGCTACTTATGAGGTGACGAGGAGCTTCGCGGTCTTCGCGACCTTGAGGCCAGCTAAGTCCACAAGCTGGACTGTCACCTTGTACTGGCCGCGGACGAGCCCAGAGGTGTTGAACCTCACGACCGTCGAACCTGAAGGTACTGCGACTCGAGTCACGCGTGCCCGGAACTTGGTGGCGCGCGTGGCAGGCGCGATCGTGACGACTGCGGTGCCGAACTTCGAAGAGTTGATCTTCACCTGACCACTGCGCTGGCGGCTCTTAAAGCGGCTCGGGAACTTCAACGCCGAGAGCGTCGGGGCAGTTGCGTTGACCTGCGACACGAAGCGGCGGCCGCCGTCGCTTCCGTTCAGCCACGTTGCGATGAGAGTTCCGTCCTTGCCACTGGCGAGGACTGGTCCTTGCGCGTTACTTGTTGAACGGTTCCCGGAAATCTTCGTGAAGCGGCCAATAGCATCTGTCTTCGGAACATCAATCCAGTTGACATCGCCGGAGACCTTGAGCCAAGCGATGGTTGCGTTACCGCTTGATGAAAGGCGAACAGAGGAGCTCAGTGAACCTGCTGTGCTGTCAACAAACTTGGCTGCGGCCATCGTGCCCGAGCTGCTGATTCTCCGGTAGAAGACTTGGACTGGGGTACCACCCGGGTTCTCCACCCAACTGACGATTGCGTTGTCAACGGAGTTGACGGCCAGCGAAGGCTCAGTGACCGATGGAATATCGCTCCGAAGAGTCTGGACCGAGCCTGCCGGGATTCCGTTGGTTCCGATCTTCCGCGCGTAGAGGGACTTGTGGATGATCGGCGGCCCTGGCATCGGAATCATCACGGAGATATTTGACGGGTCGGGCATCATGATCGTTGTTTGTTCAATGCGAGTGTCCAACCATGCGGTGAACACTCCGCCGCCTGATGACTGTTCAATTTTGAGTGGACCAAATGACCCGTCAGCAGCAGGCGATACGGCCCTGCTGCATGGTGCGCAAGGATCCGAGAGCGTTGGCCCAAAGACAACCTGGTCACCAGCATTAATTTGGTTGGTCCGGAGCTTCAACTCGCTGCTTCCGTTCAGGTTCTCCTCCCAAACGATCGTGCTGACTCCCGCACCAGTCCCAACAACGTGGGGGTTCTCGCACTTCAACGAGTCGAACTTGCAGAGGTCGCTGTATCGACCTCTCTCCGTGTTGTCGGGGTTCAGCCGTACTGCGATCACCTTCGAAGGACTCCCTTGATGCCATACGGATGTGACAAAGCCCAGCGAGTCCATCGCGACTGACGGACTGCCGATATTCGTTGGAGTGCCGCTGGTGACTGTCGTCGCGGTCGCGGCGAGCTTGCCCTTCTTATCGAAGCGGCGGACCTTCACAGAGCTGCCAGCCAGTGTCGTGTCCTTCCAAGCGATTACTCCAGCCCCGTTCTTGTCCAACACAAAGTCGAAGGGTCCAGCTGAACTGTCATTTGGCAGGAGGTTCACTGTCACCGGCGTGCCGTACTTGCCATTGGGCGCGATCCGCACCATCTTGAGGTCGTCGTTCTCGTCAGTCCACACGAGGACAGTGGTTCCGTCAGGGCCAACCTTCTGAGTAAACGACTCCACGGAATTGCCCGGGAGCGGCATCCCGAGGCCCGGATTTCCAAGCCAAGCTGAGCTGGCGGTAACAGCACTCGCGGAACCGCCAGTCAGGGCCGATGCGGCCACGGCCAACGCCAACATTGTGGTGAATCTCCTCACCACTGGAAGGTTAGACCCCTTGGGGAAAAGAACCGTAAGTTGCTGGTGAAAGGTCAGGCAGAGCCGATTGGGCTGCCCCACGCGGCGTACATCGCATCCACTATGCCGTCGGGGTTGTCCTCTTGAAGGAAATGGGCTGCGTTCTCGATCATCACTGGCTCGCCAGCGGTTGGAATGCGCTTAGTGAACCACTCGGCTGCTTGCGGGAAGGGGAACATTGGGTCGGAGTCACTGAACGCGACCACGCAGGGCTTGTCGAACTCTGCAAGCGCCGCGGCTGCCTCAGCCAACGGCTTTGCTGCCGCGTCCTCTGCGAAGCGAGGTACGAGCAGCGGGAACTTGGCCGGCCCGGCCTTTGACTCAGCTGTCGGCCAAGGGCTCTCGTAACCAGCCACGACTTCCTCTGACAGGTCAGTCTTGGTGGCGCCTTGGAGGATGAAGCCGATCGGCAGGTCCGGATTCTGCTCAACGAAGTTGCGCCAGGCCGCGAAAGCCTTGTTCTCACCAGCAAGTCCAAGGCCTGTGTTCATGATCAACAGGCGACCGACTTGGTCAACGTGGTCTGCAACCCATTTCAGGCCCAGTAGGCCGCCCCAGTCTTGAACGACGACTGTTGCGTCTTCGATTCCGTCCAGTGCAGCCATGTGCGCGGAGAGGCTTTCGTAGTGGCTGTCGTAGGTGTAGAAGTCGAGGTCGGTTGGCTTGTCTGACCGGCCGAAGCCCACAAGGTCTGGGCAGACGACGCGGTGGCCGTCGGCGATCAGCCGCGCTGCCATCTTGCGGTAGAGGAATGACCATGACGGCTCGCCGTGGAAGCAGACAACGAGGGGACCATCGCCTTCGTCAATGCGGTTGAGTCGCAGTCCATTGACTTCCGTGTACCTAGGCGCCCACGGATAGTCAGGCAAGTTCTCAAAGCGCTCGTCTGGTGTGCGATAGACGTCCATGGTTTGCAGCCCCCTCATAGTTGGTCCAAGTCGTGACGCGATGTTACGACTTGCAGCCGGTGGCGCGGTGTCAGCAGGCCTGGCGAGCGACGATTTTGCGGAAACGGTTCATCGTGCTGCGGCGCATGTCGTTGTGGGTTTGGCGGCGCAGCCAGCGGACTCGCTCGTGGTGGAAGCGCGACCTTGTGTTCTCGTTGTGGCCGATGATGTCGCGCACTTCGATCTTGTAAGTGCAGCGAAGCCAACGCGCGAGCTTCACGGTTGCAGTCAGCTGGCGATGGTTGCCCATTACTTGAGCGTCTGACATGCCCACGTTTTCAACACCAATCGCGCGGTCGTTTAGGCCCACCGCGTGGCGGCACATCAACCGCAGCGGAACAAGCTGGTGGATCGTGCCGTTCCTGTCCACGATGAAGTGGGCACAGGTACCTGGAAGTTCGCCCAGCTCCGCATCAGGCTTGTCCACG
>CAZZKI010000111.1:0-5048 GCA_964654785.1 uncultured Solirubrobacteraceae bacterium | reverse complement strand
CACGCGAGTTGATCAGCGTCCATGGCGGTATCGGTGCGACATGGGAGCACGACGCTCCCCTGTTCTTCCGTCGCGCGCAACTGTCGCGCCGCCTCCTCGGTGGAACTGGCGCAGCAGCCGACCGCGTTGCAGGAGAGCTGCTGGCAGAGGCTGGAGCAAAGCCAGCCTGAGGCCCGCTTAGATCAAAGTCGTAACTACGGCCGTGCCTCCAAGGGGGCGCGGCCGTTTTCTATTTCTTGTAGCCGGTGAGGTCTGCGGCGACCTTCATCACAATGCCGCGCGGAGCCACCCGACCAGCCACACGACTGATCTTGTTCGCAAAGCCCGGAGTGACAGTGCGGTCGCCCCGGATCATCGCGTTCACTGCCTGCTTTGCAACCTCCTCAGGTGACACGAAGGTCATCCCCGGAGCGTTGTCCTCAAAACTCTCCGACCCGGCGACCGTCGCGAACTCAGTCTTAACGGGGCCCGGGCAAAGAGCAGTTACCGAAACACCACTTCCCTGCAGTTCCACTGCGATCGCCTCAGAGAAAGAGATTACGAATGCCTTGGTTGCCGCATATGTAGCCATGTACGGGACTGGCTGGGCGCTTGCGGTCGAGGCAGTGTTAAGGAGAGCCCCTCGCCCACGCTTGACCATCCCAGGAAGGACACGAATTGCCAAATCGTGGACTGCGTCAATGTTGACCTCGACCATCTGACGTTCCTTGTCAGCGTCAGCCTTTACGAACTCCCCGTGAACTCCCAGACCAGCGTTGTTGACGAAGCCGATCAGCTCAGCTGGCCCAGCATCAAGCTTGGCGGCAAGCTCAGCTCGAGCAGCAGGGTCAGCCATATCGGCGGCGATTACCTCGGCCTTTACACCATGGTTCGACTCAAGCTCCTTGGCGAGGTCCTCAAGCCGCTCCTTGCGGCGCGCGATCAAAGTGACCGAGTAGCCGCGAGCTGCAAGAGCCCTGGCGATATCGGCCCCAATGCCCGATGACGCGCCAGTAATGGCGATGGTTGAGTTGGAAAGAGTGCTGGATTCTGGAAGTGGCATGCATCACAGAGTACGGCAGAACTCATCAGTAATATGTTCCTGCACAGAAGCCGAATCTCCGCTGGGCAGCCGGCCTAGAGGAGAACGGGGGACCCAAAGGGGCGAAAGCCTCAGGGGCGAATTCCGCAGATCACCCTGCGGATAGCGACCAAAATCGCGAGCCCGTCAGCTCACCTCGCAGGCAAACGACGGCAAGTAGGACCAGGTGGGACTCGTCCCTCCAGATCCAATATGCGAACCCAACGCACCAACAGCCCCCAGCACCATCGCCCCGCGCCTCACGCTGCCGCAGCAGTTGCCCTGCTCGCCGTGGCTGGTGTCTTTGCATTCACTCCAGCTTCCAGCCTCGCAGACTCTTTTGCGAGCACCAGTAAGCCAGTCAAGGCTCACAAGGCAGATGACGGGGGAGTGGGCCCTGGCGACACTCCACCACCGGTAGTTGGAGTTCCTGCGATGGACGCAGCGACAGGCTTTGTGTTCCCGATTCGTCAGGCCCACCAGATGGCAGGCCCCTCATCTTGGACTCTCGACCAAGGCGTTGACCTCGGCTTTGGGATAGGCGGCTCACGCGGCTTCTGTGGATCAAAGACCACATTGGTCGCTGTGGATGACGCAGTAGTCACGAAGATCGGGATCACGGGATTCGGAAGCCAATCGCCAGTTATCAAGCTCAGTCGTGGCCCGTACAAGGGCTGGTCGGTCTACTACGGCCACTCCCAGCCGAGCATCGTTCGCGTCGGTCAGGTTGTTAAGCGCGGTCAGGCGATCGCCGCAATCGGCTGCGGAATCGTTGGTTACTCAAGCGCACCTCACCTTGAGTTCGGAATGTTCAAGGGCGCTTACTGTTGCCAAGGACTACTTGCCAACACCACTGTTAAGGCGATCCTCCTGCGGATGTATCCCAAGGCTGTCGCCGCAGCAAGAGCAGCCGCGCGCAAGTAGTTAGCTTCGACTGGCTTAAGAAGTCAGTTCGGCCAAGGCGACGCCAAACCAAACGATGCCAAGCGAGCCGAGGAAAATCAACGCATCCAGTACATGCTGCTTGGGCTTCTTCATGTGAATCAGCACGAGGATTCCGACGATCACAACAAGCCCAAGCTTTGAGTGAAGCTCCGGGGTCTTCCAAAGCTGCAGGTGCGACGCCAGCGCAGCGCCCGTAACCAGAGAGACAGCGATCGAGATAAGCGTGCCGTAGCCGAAGCGACGGGCTACCTGCTGCATCTTGCCGCTCTCGTCACCCCTGAGGACGGGCACAACTGCAGCTGCCATGAAGATCTGTCCGCCGACGAAGAAGGCCATCGCGATGAGGTGAATCCAGAGAATTGCGTTCCACATGGTCAAAAGTCTTTCTGCGGCTAGCGCCTATTCCCTGCCGGTGGCGCTCAGCAGACCTTGAGGCCAGCGAGGGGGTTTGCGTCCCACTTCTTCTTGGCGGCTGCAACCCATGCGTCCCAGGCCTTCTGCGTCGCAACCCCATCCGATTCGAGCTGATTGAGTCCTTCGCTCATAGCAGCGATCGAGTTTGAATTGGAATCGATCTCCTTGATCGTCGCGGTCTTCGCGGAACAGGTCTTCGCCAACCGCTGCAGAGGCTTTCGAACCTCAGGCTCCTCAATCTTGTTCGCAGCAGCGGTGATCTGCTTCGAAGCCTTTGACATTGCCGACTCAACCTGCGGGGCGACTGCAGTCAACGCCGATCCACCCTGCTTAAAGGCCGTGTTCCACGGTTGGCTCCCCTTACGCTGCCACTGGCGGACGCCATCAGCGAAGGAATCCAAAGCGGCGCGATCTGATTTCGACACGCTCTTGTCATCACCGCACCCACCAAGCAATCCTGCTGCGGGGGCTGCGACTGCCATTACGACTAGGAATGTGGCTGGCTTCATGTCCAGAAAGGTAGCGCGAGTCAGGGTGGCATTCGCAAGTGGCGCTTGGCGGGCCTATCCTCGGAGCGAATGGGCCTTGCTCGAAACAGATGGATGCCGCCGGCGGTAGCTGTGCTTTCCGCCCTCCTACTGGCATGGGTGCCCCATCCGGCAGCTGCGGCAAGCAACCCAGCTGACCCAACACCCCTGCCTGTCTTCACTGTGATCCAGACAGAGCAGGCAACCCTTCGCACCCTCCAAGTCGCAGCGCGCTCTCTGCTGGGGATCAAAGTCACCTCGGTGGCGGTCGTGGACAGCGACTGGTCAATCCTGCGCAACCAGCCATACGGGCTTGCGATTGGCAACGCCAAACGTGGCTGGGAAATCGACCCATCAACCCGCAGCCCACTTGGCTACACATCAGGCTGGGTGTACGGCACATTCCAAGGCTGCGCTTGGACGGCGACGCGAAACATCGGTGGGAACATCATTCCCGTACGAGGTGACTGCGCCAGTTTCAACCCACCGCTCGCCTCGTTCACCAGCAGAGTCAACTGCATCCTCTGCCATGGCGGTACGGCTGTTCGGCTGGTCGAGTCCACTCTGGAATACGCCAACTACAGGGCGGACCGTGGGCTGCTGGACCCAGTCCACCGCGCCAAAGCGGGGCAGTGCGTCGAGTGGCGCTACCTGTCCAAGGACGGGTCGGTGGCAATGGTCAAGGACAGGAGATTCGAGAACAACGAAGCCAGCTGGGTATTCATCCCCAGAACCGCCCTCCCGACTCTCTACAAGCTGCCGAAGAACCACCAGAGCCGCTGCTGGCGCAGCTCAAGAAGCAAGGCCTCAGCTAACTGAGAGGATCTTCAACTCGCGACCACCCGCAGGAAGCTGAGCGGTCACAGTGTCGCCCTCGCTCGCGCCCATCAGAGCAGTCGCGATAGGCGATTCAGACGAAAGCTTGCCTTCGGCTGGGTTGGCTTCATGCGAGGCCACAAGAGTGAAGGTCTGCTCCTTGCCTGAGGTTTCATCAAGGAACTTGACTGTGCTGCCAAACCCAACAGTCCCATCTGACGGAGCTCCCTCAACCACAACGGCGTTGTCAATCTTGTCGCGCAAGCGGAGGATTGCCGTTTCGTGATGAGCCTGATCATTCTTGGCAGCGTGGTACTCAGCATTCTCTGAGAGGTCGCCCCATCCGCGTGCCACGAGGATCTTCTCGGCGATTTCTTGGCGGCCAGGACCTTCCATCTCTTCGAGCTTTGCCTTGAGGTCCGCGAGGCCCTCTGCGGTTATGAAGTTCTCTGCCATCGCGCTGGAGCGTACTCGTCCGAATAGGATCGCGGGAGTGACCCCCACTCCGAACATTGGTGTCGTGGCATGCAGCCTCAGAAAAGCATCCGCCAACCGCGGCCTTGCCCGCAACGCGGTCGCCCAGCTTGGCGGCGCTGCAGTGCTAATTGACATTGACAACCTTCCTCTGTTTTCGGAGGATCACGAGGCCTCTGGGGCTGAGCCAACACACAGCGAAGGAGCAGCCTGGCGCGCGGCAGTGCGCGAGATTGACTGCCTCGTTATCTGCACGCCTGAGTACGACAGCTACCCACCAGCGATGACTTTGAACGCTCTTAATTGGCTCTCCCGTGAGCCAGAGCCCCCGCTCAAAGGGAAGCTCGTCGCGGTTTGCGGAGCAGCGGCAGGCTTTCGCGGATCGCGACGCTCACAGGCGCATGTACGTGAGGTTCTCGACCGCATGGGCGCGAAAACTGTGGAAGCCCATTTCCAAGTGCAGATTGGTGACCGCTTCGATCCAACAACAGGCGACCTGACTGACGAGGCAACGGCCGATGACTTCAAGCGTTTTCTCACCGCAGTACAGGCAGCAGTCGGAGCAAACCCTTGAGCGACTCGAAGCCAGTCCTAGCCGATGGAGTGCTTGCAGGCAAAGTCGCGATTGTCAGTGGGGCCGGCTCGGGCATAGGTCGAGCAACGGCACTTGAGTTTGCTCGCCTTGGCGCCAAGGTCGTCATCTGCGGCCGGCGGATTGAGCCACTTGAGGAAACAGCTGCGCTGTGCGAGCCAGGCCTGATTGACCCGGTTGTCTGCGATATCCGTGAAGAAGACCAAGTCGATGCTCTTGT
>CAZZKI010000110.1:0-5066 GCA_964654785.1 uncultured Solirubrobacteraceae bacterium | reverse complement strand
TGCCGGGGCGTTGGTGTGGGAGGAACCTCAACGCCCCGGCTGTCGATCCAGCGATTTGGACAATAGCCCACTTCGCCCCACTTTGCAACACAAACTGACACCGGCACCCCACATTCGCGTTACACCGACCCATCGCGGCTAACAAAACCCTGTATTTGCAGGGGCATCCTCGGTAACGGCAACTGCAAGATTCATCCCGTTAGAAAGTACGACGGCTATGTCCCCAGCCCGGCCACAACGAGCGAGGCCCCAATCAGAAGAGCCGATGGAACCAAGGCCAAGGCAACAATCAGTTGGACTAAGGGAGCGGCTCTGGCAGCTCTCTCTGCCTCCCGGCGTCTTGCCTCCTCAGAGGTGGCTCGCGCAATCGCACCGACCGCCGGAGCAGCTGGCGTACCACTTGTCAGCTCGCTAGCCAGCGCTGCGTAAATGCCCACCTCTGCTTGAGATTGGGCAGACGCGCGAGCCTCGTCGAATGCGACCAACGGGTCTAACCCCATCTCGACCCGATTCACTGCTGCTGCCCCTGAAGCTGCTGCGCGCCCTTGACGATGCTGTGTACAACGGGCAAGCGCCTCAACTGGCCGGCATCCAGCCGCCAACGCCAGAGCGAGCTCTGAAGCCAGCTGTTCGACCTCATCGTCGGAGGCTCCCACCCCGGTTGCCCTGAGGGCAGCTCTAGCTTTTGGCGGGAGCTGCGCTGGGCCAGCGACGGTGGCGAAGACCAGGACCGCGACTGCCGCTTCGCTCACCATCCCATGTCCTCAGGCCGAGATCCTGCGAATCGCGACGAGGCTGCCGGCTTGAAGTCCAAGGCCCAGCGTGAGCAGCAGAAGCGACGCTGGATTGGTCAATGCCATCCCCACCCTCGAGGGAAACAGGAGTCCCCCACCCGCGAAAGCAAGCAGTGGCATCAAGCAAACGATGTTGGCCGTGAAGCGGGCCTGGGCGGTTGTGGACTGGGCGCTGCTCTGGCTGTACCTACGTGCCTCTAGTTGCTCAGCTACGCGGCGCAGCGAATCCCCAAGGTCTCCCCCCTGACGAAAGTGGAGTTCCACGGTGAAGGCAACAGACGCCCAAAGATCTCCGTTAGTGCCGGCAGTCAATCGGGCCAAGGCTTCAGAGACAGTCAGGCCTCGCCTACAGCTAGACGCAAACGACCGGAGCGCCGGAGAGGCATGGCCTCCTCCCGAACCAACCCGGGCAGCAGCCTCGGGGATAGTCAGCCCTGCGTCGATTGAATCAGCCAACAGCCGCACCACCGGGGCCAGATCGGCCTCAAGCTTGCGTCGGCGTCTCCCTGCCACGAGCCACCCTCTCGCAGACATCAGCGAGTTGACGATTGCGGTTGGGTGCGACTCCAGAGTTCGGTAAGCGCCAACCCCAGCACCAAACGCCATCAGCAATGCAAAGGCCGTCAACCGATCGAACTCTCCTTTGTGCCCTCGTCATGGACTTCATGGATCTCGGTGATGACTCTCCTGCCATCGGCCACACGCTCCTGAACCACAACGAAGTCAATTGCGGCCCGGACTCTTACCCGAATTGATTTCTCGGACAAACCACTTGCAGCTTGGAGCGCCAACTGCTCCAGGCGGATCAGTGCACCAGTCGCCGAAGCAGCATGAACCGTTGAGAGCGACCCGCGGTGTCCCGTGGACAGGGCATCAATCATGTCCAAGGCTTCACCTCCGCGGACCTCACCGATGATCAGCCTGTCAGGCCGCATGCGGAGTGCGTTACGGACAAGGTCTCGCATCGTGACACCACCTCTGCCCCCTGACCCTGCCGGGCGCGTCTCAAGGCCAACCACATGAGGGTGGTTGATCCGAAGCTCAGCTGTGTCCTCAATCGTGATCAGCCGCTGTGATGCGGGAATCTCAGATGCAAGAGCTGCCAGTGTCGTGCTCTTACCGGAACCTGTCGCTCCGCAGATCAAAATGTTGCGGCCAGCTAAGACAGCTTCTTGGAGGAGTACCGAGTCTTTCGAGCTCAGCGTTCTCAGTTGCACCAGGTCAGCAACGCTCAGCAGGTCGGCTGAAAATCGCCTGATCGTCATGGTCGGGCAACTTCCTGAGAGTGGAGGCAACACGACATTGAGGCGGGACCCATCCGGCATCCGGGCGTCCGCCATTGGAGTCGTGTCGTCAACGCGACGGCCCGCCGCGGCGAGTAGCCGGTCAATCGCCTCCCGGAGCGCAGCCTTCGACCTGAACTGAAATGGGGCAGGCTCAAGCCGTCCGCCTCTTTCCACCCAGATTTCATCTGGACCATTGACCATGACCTCGGATACCGCGGGGTCAAGCATCAGCCTTTCAATGGCCCCGAGCCCTCGAGCTTCGGCAATCAGGGCTTGGGTCAGGCGCTCTCTGCGACTAGCCCGCAGGACGGCAGCGTGAGAATCAACCACGCTCTTCATGGCTTCCTCTACACCCTCTGATTGATCTGCGTGATCAATCGCCTTCGCCAGAAGCCACTTCACAATTGCTGCGTCGTGCGCGTCGTTTGATTGCAGTGGGTCTGCCATCGGCTCAGTTAGGGCTGGCGGCTGGGACCAACCGAATCTCGGACCCAGCAGCCTCGGCGTTGGCAATCCGCAGCGCGAGACTCTCTCCGTCACGCAGCTCAGCTTGAACCTTGCTTGCACCTGCCGATCCCTCGAGGTCTCTTGCTGGCTTAGCGGAGATCAGAACGGCCCTGTGCGAGGCGATCTCAGCTGCCCGTCCCGGAGACGTGATCACCACCTCGACAATCATCCCTGGTCGCAACGAACCAACAGGGGCCGTAGCAACGGTGGAGACGATCCGTTCACCTTTGCGAAGGACCCTGGCGGCTTCCTCAGACTCTGGTTCCGTGGTCCCGGGACCCAGCATTGTTCCCGCCTTCAAGACAACTGCTGATACGAGCCCGTCAAGCTCACGCTGGGTTGTAAACGTGCCCGGCTGACGCCAGCGGACCGGGACTGCCGGGAACCCAATCGGAGCCGATCCAAGTGGAGTGCCGGCCGGTATCTCTCGAAGTGCCGTTGCTGTGGGCAAAACCCTCCCGAGCCGGCTGGCGAGCTGATCCTCCGCTGTCGAGTACCTCGACTCAATCTGGAGGTAGACCACCAGAGCGAGCGCTGTTGCGAACAGCGGCCTTATCCATCTCCGCATACTTGTCATACCTTCGTTGAGACCTCTAGGCGTGCTGAACCTGACTCGGCCGACCACGGCACAAGCCGAGCACCACCTCTGCGAGCTACCGCGCCTGCAATTCGCAGCCCTCGCCCTCGATAACGGTGATCTGCAAACCATTGAGAGCCATCCCCCGTCGCGTTTGCGACCTCAATCCCAATGCCTCCCTCCGCAGTTGCCCTGCTCGACAAGACGACATCGCCAGCTCCGTGCTCAAGAGCGTTTGCCACGAGGCTCGCTAGACATTGAGCTATGTGGTCTGGGGCGTTGACGCGGCCATGAAGGACCCCTTGGGGTATCTGGATCTCACGCCCGAGCGCTCTAGCTGCGGGGGCCCAAGCTCTCAGGACCTCCTCCACCGGCTCACTGGCATCCAAGTCCCGGACGCTTGGGGTTCGGCGCAGCCGACCAAGCACCCGCGATGCCAAATCCGCGCGTATCAGCAGGTCGCTCGCCTTCTGGACCTGCCTGGTAAGTGCATCCATTTCGTGATCGCGTAAATGAACCCTCAGACCCTCGGCAGCAAGCAGGAGCGCAGTCATCGGCCGGCGCACCTCATGGGCCAGGTCAAGGGCAGCCCGGCGCCAAACAATCAGCCAAACGACGGAGGCGAGCAACACTCCTGCCCAAAACGAAGCAAGACTCATCACCCCTGCTCCGCCCTCTCCTGAACCTGGCCGTCAACGAGTCGATAACCAACACCCCACACGTTTACGACGAGACGATCACCCTCAACCGACAGCTTCTGCCGCAGACGGCAGGCATGTGAATCAAGGGTTCGCGTCGAACCGAGCGAACGGAAGCCCCACACATCGCGGAGAAGTTCCTCCTTGGTGAACACACGAGTGGGCTCCGCTGCTATCGCCTTAAGGAGCGCGTATTCCTTCTGCGACAGCGCAATTTTCCGGCCACGGAGCTTGACCTCTCGAGTCGGTGGATCAATCTCTAACGGACCAATCCGCAACCGCCCTTCAATCTTCCTCCGGTTTGACCGCTTCAGGAGAGCACCGATTCGAGCCCGAAGCTCAGGGTAAGAGAATGGCTTGGGAAGGTAGTCGTCAGCTCCCGATTCAAATCCGCGCAAGCGATCCAACTCACCTTGCCGGCCTGTGACCACAATGAGAGGCAGACCGGGGTCAATCCGGCTCGCAATCCCGTCACTCGAACGAACCTGTCTTATGAGGTCCAAACCGTCGGAGTCAGGAAGTCCCAAGTCAAGAACGGCGAGGTCCGGGAACTTGGTCTCCATTAAGCGAAGAGCGTGTCGAGCGCAGTCGGCAACGAGCAACTCGTAGCCATCGGCAGTCAGGTTGTCGGCAAGGAAAGTGCGGGTCGCATCGTCGTCCTCTGCGACCAGGATGGTGAACTTCTCGTCATTAGTCATGCCTTCTGTAGGAGTCTGTGGCCGACTGTTCGCCCCCTCAGGTGCAAGGTGCCGTTCAGGCCCGAATCCGGGGAAGGAATCGGGCTTAGGATCTCGACGTTGCCGCAGTGAAGAGCTGGTCCACGCCCTTCAGTCGGCAGCGTCGATCCAATGAACAAAACACGCGGCGATTACGACTCCGGCGATGAATTCGTGCTCGAATACGGGGACCTCAGGTTCACGTTCAATGAGCGCGACTTTGAGGAACGCTGTGAACAGGCGGCAGTCCGCCTCGGGTTCGTCGGCACAGGCCTTGAATCGGAGGAGCGAGAGGATCTAGTCAACCTGGTCGTCAATGGCGAGGTTGCGCAGCCGGCCTCAGACCTTGGCGAGCACGTCAACGAGTGCTGGTCAGAGTTGACAGGGCCAGCGGACCGCTCATTGGTCCATTGGCTCAGACGCCTCGTCTTCCGTGGAGCATGGCTCGACCAGCGGGTCAAGGAAGGCGAGCTTGACATCCGCTGGGA
>CAZZKI010000109.1:0-5074 GCA_964654785.1 uncultured Solirubrobacteraceae bacterium | reverse complement strand
GAATTGAAGAACCACTCTTGGAAGATTCCCCACTGGGCCCTCGGGTTGTTAAAGAACGACCACAGGAGTGAGGCGGCCGCGACGCTGGTTATCAGCGCAGCAATCCAGCGGCCAGGATGACGAACGGGAACGGCCTTGATGTCTTCAGGCCGCTCCCGCGTTGTCAATTCGTCTACCAACTCAAAGACCTTGTTGGTCTCGTTTGCGGAGCGACTAGCTTGTTGCTCCGTTGATCGTCGGATCGGTGATTGCCGCATCGGACATGTTCCACTTGTCCAAGATTGACTTGTAGACACCGTTGTCAATCAGGACCTGAAGAGCTGCCTGGACAGGCTTCGCAAGGCCACTCGTCTTCGACATTGCAATGCCGTAAGGAGCCTGAGCGAACGAGGTGCCAGCAGCCTTGAACTTGCCGCCTGACTCCTTGACAGCCCATGCTGCCACTGGGGCATCCGCAAGTCCGACCTGGGCGCGGTTGCTTGAAAGCGCAAGGTTCGCAGCGTTCTGGTCAGGAAATACGAGGACTGTCAGCTTCTTGTTCGGCGGGCAGGACTTGGCCTGCTTCTCAGCAGCGTCCTGTTGGGTCGTGCCCTTTTCAAGAGCGACCGTGAGGCCACAGAGATCTGCGAGTGAGTTCACATTCGCGCCGCTTGCAGCGGTGACGTAGAACGCTGTACCTACATTGAGGTAGGTCACGAAATCAACTGTCTTCTCGCGCTCCTTGGTGTCGGTGAACGAGGACATACCGAGCGCGTACTTGCCCGCATCAATGCCAGGAATGATGGAGTCGAAAGTCACGTTCTGTGGGGCCGCAGTGAGGCCCATCGTTGTTGCGAGAGCATTGGCGAGGTCGGCGTCAAGACCAATAATCGTCTTGCCGTCCTTGTCGAAAAGCTCCATTGGAGGGTAGCTTGCGTCAAGCGCAACGGAAAGAGGCTTGCCTTGGAACTGGGCGGGGACCATTGCGGCCACCTTTGCGTCCTTGGTTGCAGTTGCTGCAGCAGCCTGCGAGCTCGTGTTGGTCGAGCTGTCGCTCGATCCACCACACGCTGCGAGAGACACAGCTGCGAGAGAAGTGATCAATACGGCCGGCACGGACCGGCGAAGGTGAGACAGGGTCATGTGACCTCCGAAAAGGGTCGGTTACAGAACGGAAAGATAAACCACACGGTCCCGGCCAGAAACAAATAGGAGCTACTGGGCTGCTGTGATTAGGCGCAATCTCAGGGTCATCCAAAGCATTGCGGCTAATCCATTGGCCATAAACAACCACCCCAGCAGGTGGCTGTTTTCATGCCCGACGAAAAGTCCGATCACACCTGACAGGAAGGTCCAGGCAGCGCAGTCTCGGACGCATATTTCCCATGGTCGGCGTTCGTCCGCGTACTCGGGAACGGTCGCGATCGCGCGTCGATCCACCCAGCGGATGTAGAGCCAAGCCCAGATCAAAGGCAGCGTCTGCAAAGTCCACGCTGTCCAGAAATTGTTCGGCTGATCAAGCACCCACTCGCCGTAGCCACCAGCGATAGTCGCGAACAGGAACGCCCACCCCCAAGCGTAAGACGAAAGCCTGTCAACCCTGTGCCGCACGCGGTAGGAAAGCGGCGCAAGTCGGTAGCGGGTGTACTCGGCTGTGAATGGGTAGCCAACCCAGACAGACCCAAATGCGATCAGCATCAACCCAGCGTTTGAGACCTCGTCGCAATGGTCATTCATCCAGTTCTTGAGATCCCCATCCCCAGTGAAACCGATCAACACGAGAACCGCAAACAGCAAGAGGTCGGCCAACTCGAAGATCCTTGGCTTCTCTTCACGCCACCATTGGATTGCGACGATCAGACCCGAAGATGCCAGTCCCAAGCTCATACCGACGAGGTAGCTGAACGGCCCGATCGCCAACGTCATCAAGATCCAAGGGGCAAGTGCGAGGACCGGGTCGTCAATGATCCTGAGAACATCGTCCTCGTCAAGCAGAGGGTCCTCGATGCTGAGTGTGCCTGGCTCCTTGGATTCCTTCGCGCCGACCATTACCAGCTGTAATCG
Source organism: uncultured Solirubrobacteraceae bacterium (assembly GCA_964654785.1). GTDB lineage: Bacteria > Actinomycetota > Thermoleophilia > Solirubrobacterales > Solirubrobacteraceae > WLNJ01. Next base: position 3,031 of record CAZZKI010000109.1, on the reverse strand, counting down.
TCACCGTCGAAGCGGCGAACCAACGGGCCTTACGGGTTCAGGCGAACGATCCGGTTACGAGGGTTGCCGTTGTAGGAGTAGAAGTCCCCTCCCATCAACAGCTTGCCGTCGGTTGCCTGACGGGCAATGGCGTCAATCCGGTAGCCGCCAACGCCGGTACCAGTGATGAACAGCGTGTCCCTGGAACCGTCCTTCTTGAGACGAACAATCTGGTTGCTCGTCTTCCCGTCGTATTGCTTGAAGCTGCCAACAGCAACGATCTTGGAGTCAGGCTGAACGAGGAGAGCTCGAATGCCTCCACCTGCTGCGCCTCGAAGCACAATGTTCACAGGCTCGTCAACAACATCAGCCGTTGCCGGCTTGGAGAGAGTCACATTCGGTGAGACGTTGCCAGTGTCAGGGTCTACCGTGCTGCCAGTCGTGAAGACCACATGGGCTGTCTTTGAAACAGCGTTTGAAGCCGATGTGTAAATGCCATAGGTAGTGCCGGGCTGCAAGCCCGTCGTGTCGTTGAGCACAGCGCTCGTGCTGCCATTCGACACTTGCAAAGTGAAGTCGGCGCTTACGGTGCCACCAGTGTCGAAGGCATCTTCAAGGGTTCCATTGGTCGTGATTCGGGCGATGCGATTACGCGGCTGACCGTTGAACTTCGTGAAGTAACCACCAAGGATGATCTTCTTGTCGGTCTGGATCGCGAGCGCCTTGATCGGCCCGTCTGCCGCGGTACCGGTCACGAATGTGGTGTCACGGTTACCGCTTGCGTTGAGGCGAACAACGCGCCGCACTGTCTCGTCGTTAAAGGTGACGAAGTCGCCAGCCACAAGAATCTTGCCGTCGGACTGAATGGCAACCGCTTGAACAGTTGCGTCAGCTCCAGTGCCTGGGTCAAATGTCTCGTCCACAGTGCCGTCGGTGTTGAGGCGGACAAGGCGGTTCCAAGTAGACCCACCAAACGCAGTGAAGTCACCACCAACGATGTACTTGCCATCTGCCTGCACCCCGATTGAGGTGACAGTCGCAGCGGAGGTTCCTCCGGCCAGCGTCGGGCCAGCACCAGCGCTGAAGCTGGTGTCCAGAGTTCCATCGTCGTTCAGAAGTGCAATTCCAACTGCTGGGGTTGGGACGAGGTCCCCGTTCTCATCGGGCCGGCTAATCGTGGTGAAAGTGCCACCTATCAGAACTTTGCCGCTCGCCAGACGCTTCACGACACCAACTTGGCCATTCAGAGTTCCGGCGTCGAACCCTGAGTCGGGAGTTCCGTCTGAGTTGATCCGGGCAACCCTGCTGTGGGCCTCACCGTTGTACTTGGTGAAGTTGCCTCCGATCAGGATTGAGCCGTCATCGGCGCTGCTGTCAATCGCGCTGACTGTGCTGTTCGCAGCGCTGGTGACATTGAAGTTGAAGCCAGTCCCGTTAACCGGGTCGTAGTCGAGCACTCCAGTGCTGTCGAGTCGGGATACGCCCTTCTCAAACCAACCGCCCACAATCACATTGTCGGCTGAGTCTTTGGTGATTGATTGGACGGTGTTGCCCACTCCCCGCGTTGGAGTCATTGAGAAGTCCGCATTTGCGTTGCCGGCAGGGTCAAGCTTCGTAAGGAACGTCTTGCTGGATCCGCTGAAGACAGTGAATGAACCTCCGACGTAAAGAGTTCCGTCGGCAAGAGGTAGAAGCGAGGTTACGAAACCGTCGAACCCTGGAGTGATGTTCTTGACCGGGTTGAGCCCAAGGCCAGGATCAAAGGTCGCGTCATTTAGGCCGGTAGAGCCAACTCGGGCGATCTTGTTTCGCGTTGCTGTGCCGTACTTGGTGAACGAGCCACCAACGTAGATCTTGCCGGCGTTCTCAGCGTCCTTGGGAATCGCGATGGCTGCGACTTCCTTGTCTGGGCCGATTCCCGGGGACCAGCCGGTGTCAACATTGCCATCAATCGTGAGGCGAGCCAAACGATTACGGGTTGAACCATCGAAGCTGGTGAACGCGCCGCCGATGTAGATCTGTCCGGTGTCGCCGTCCACCGTGAGCGCGCCGATCGCTCCGTTCGCGCCAGTGGTGCTAAGTACCGCGGACACGCCAGACCCGGAACGAACTGCAGGGGCTGAAAGCGTTACTCGGGTGGAAAGGGTCTTGCCCGTTGTGAAGGTTGCCTTGACTTGAGCTGGGATGGTTGTTGAGTAGATCTTGTAGACGTTGTTGGGCACCAACCCGTTCACTCCCGACAAGACTGCAACAGGTGAGCCAGCCGTAGTCGTCACTTTGAGTGCGCCTGTTGAAGCACCAGGGTTGAAGGTTGCGTCAAGAGAGCCGTCGGCGTTGAGGCGAGCGATCCGGTTGCGTGGCGACCCGTTGTAGGAAGCGAAGATGCCAGCGATGACCGGCTTGTCCGCCTGCATCTCAACGCCGGACACCCAACTGCATGTCTTGCCGTCTGCCTTGGTCGCCCCAGGTGACATGCCCGCTGGTACGGATGCAGCTGGGTTGAAGTCTGGGTCCAAAGTACCGTCGGAGTTGAGTCGCACAACACCGCAGGCGCGAGTCGTATCGAACTTCGTGAAGGTGCCGACAACGACGATCTTGCCGTCAGCCTGGACTGCAAAGTCAGTCACGTTGGCGTTGAAACCAGCCCCGAGAGATGCTGCAAAGCCCTCGTCAGGAGACCCGTCAGAGTTGAGCTTTGCCAATCGCGGCGAGGCTACTCCGTTGTAGCGAGTGAACGCGCCGGCGATCAGGATCGAGTCATCTTCAAGCGACTGGACCTTGGTTACGACATTGCTAGCGCCAACGCGAGGCGTGTTATAGCTGGTGTCCAAAGTGCCGGGAGTGGCAGCACCTGTGGCAATTCCGGACATGGCAAGCCCTACCGCCAGCACTGCCGACGAGGCAAGCAAGGGTCCGCGAAGTAGTCCCTTCCACGAAGGACTTATCACCCGTGCACGGGTGGCTCGCTTGCCCGCTTCTCCCATCCCTCCTGATGGTAACGCCGCAGGGGCCGCGTAGCAATGTAGAACCGCCCAATTTCTCGGGCAGTTAA
>CAZZKI010000108.1:0-5108 GCA_964654785.1 uncultured Solirubrobacteraceae bacterium | reverse complement strand
ATTGGCCGGGCGGCCCCCCGACCGCCCGGCGCACCGCACCCTCGTCTTAAACCGGCGCCGGAACCGTTACCGCAACGGTCCCGAGCTTTTGCCCGGCCTTGAACGAAGTTGTTGTCAGCGCCCTGTTGAGGAGCGACGCTGTGGCTTGGGTGATGCCGAGCGACGCTGTGGCGCTGCGAGCGCTTAGGTTCACTGAAAGGTCAGTGATTGCAAGCGCAGGAAGCCTTCTGCCCGAACCATTGATTCGTGCGAATACTTTGCCGTAGTTGCCTGGCTCGAGATGAACAACGATGTCGCTCACTGTCACCGTGGTGGTTCCCTTAGTCGCAGTGAATCCGCCACCAAGGGTGATTCCGCCACCGACGACCCTCGTGACTGGAGTGCCGACGGCTGGTGTGCGGGTCAGCCAAGCGATCCTGCCGGCTGTGATCGGGAATGACCAGACAGCGCCATTGACAGCTGTAGGTGAAACCGGTGCCAGCGTGATGCCGAGAGATGTGGCCCCAGCCGAAACTGCTGGATCAACGGTGAGCGCAACAGTGCCACCGGCCGCCTTCAGGTTGCCGACTGTGACGGTGACGCGATGCTGCTTGGTTGGGTTTGGATGGGCGACAGCCTTTGCTGCCGGAACGGCGACAAGGATCAACCCCATCGTCCCCGCTGCGGCGACGCGAGCTGTCAAGTTGGTTGCTGTCTGAATAAGTCTCATCTTCTGTGTACTCCCTGCTCCCCGGCAGTAACCCCAAGGTATGGCCGTGTCTGTAAAGAGAAGGTGAAAGCCGCAAAAAGATGTGGGAAGTACTTTCGGAAGAGAACTGGCCCGCCATTTGGCGAGCCAAGTCCACTCAAATCGACTTGTTGGCTCCCGGCCGGACTAGCCCCTGATCCCCCACGAGTAACCGGAGGCTGTGTCGCCACCTGTCGCAAGTAGACCCCAGCTGGTGCGGCCCTTGCCGTTGGCCCTCTCGAGAGCTGACTTAGCCTTCTCGACAGCGTTCTTGGCCTTCTCGAGTGCCCTCTCAGCGTCGGCCTGTGCCTTCTCAGCCAGCTTCTGAAGCTCCTGGGAGCGCCTCTCTGCGGCCCTGCGTTGCCCCGACGTTCCGGCCTCAGCCGCATCCTTCAAAGCCTCACCTTGCTGCTCTGCGAGCTGCGTCGCCTTATTGGCTGCCGCAAGCTGTGCGGCTGCGAGAGTCTGAGCCGCCTTCGCTGCTGTCAGGGCAGCTGCAGCTGCGGCTTGCTGGGCTGCGAAGCCAACCTTGGTGGAGGGAACGATGAAGGTTGTGTCCTTGTCGTCGTCCTCACCGATTGGCTTCTTTGGCTCAGTGGATGAGTCGCCGAACTCCCAGACTGCTGGTGCAGTTGCGTTCGGGTTCTGGTCTGGAGCCAAATCGCCAGGAGCCTCGCCAAGCCACGTCTCAGTTGAGTCGAGCTTGGCCATCGCATCAAGCTCGTTCTCAAGCTGTGCCTGCTTCTTGCTGTCCCAGAGCTTGACCTTGTCACCAACAGTGGTGGTGGCCGCTGCAGTTGCTCCCGTTGACGTTGCTGCAGCTGCAGCCTTGGCGTAAGTGAGCGCCAGTGGCCAGAAGGCTGCTTGGCGCTGAAGGCCGTATGGAGTTCCAGCGCCTGAGCCGTTCACAGCCCATGTAAGGAGCCCATTGAGCTCGGGGTGAACAGTGGCTGCGTAGGTGTAACGCGAAGCACCAGGGTTTGGAAGGGTGATCAGCTTGAGCGCAGCGCCCGTGACCTTGCCAGCAGGCCCAGAGAGCGGGTATGCGACAACGCGACGGCTCAAGAATGGAAGGTTGCCCACCATCCACCACTTGCCGTCATTCGGGTCCTGAAGGACAGTGAACTGGCCGGAGATCGTTCCACCCATAGTGCGAATCTCAGTTACCGAGCCGTTGTCGCTGACCTGGCCAACATGGGCACGGTGGTTTGCGTCAATGCCGTAGACATATTGGTTCGTGCCGTCATTGGCTGCAGCAGCCGACCACAGGATCGCCGGGCGTGGCATTGCGCTGACGGTCGCGAGGCCAGCGTGACCAGGGTCGAACTGTGCCCTGAGGCCGCCGAGCACCTTGAATGACCACATTCCGGTCTTGCTCTGGATCTTGGTGACTTCAGCCGCGTACATCGCGATGTCACCGTTGGGAAGTTCGAAGGGGGCGCCTGGCCAGACCCAGTTGGTCTTTGGCACGCCACGGAGAGTGCCGACGTAAGCGTCGTCAAGAGTCATGGCGTTACGCACGAAAGCACCGTTGTTCCATGAGTCTCCGTAGACCCAAGTTTGGCCTGAGTCGGTCTTCAGGCTGAAGCCGACGTCACCGGCGCGGAAGGCGGCGGCCGCATTGCCCGGCATCAGTGCTGCCGAGACTGCGAGGGTGATGAACGCGCCAAACATAAGAGAGAGGCTACGAAGGGAACGGTGGTGGTGCAACGCATGATTGTTCATGCCGTAATCGTGCTACTCCGCGTTTCAAGCGCGGTCTACTACCGAGTAAGAGATAGGTAAGGAATCCGGGAATCCGTACAAGGACTGGCAAAGCCCGATAAAGGATGTGGTTTATCCGCGCTTTATCTCCGTAGCGGCCCGCTCACCTGCGCGAATCGCCCCGTCAATGAAGCCACCGCGAAGCGGGCTCGTTTCGGTGCCAGCCCAATGGATCCGGCCAAGCGGTTTGGTCAGTGAATCCCGTGTTGAAGTAATCGCGCCGGGTGGGCCGATTGCCACGGGCCCTCCCTGACTCCACTGCTCCTGCTTCCAGGCTCGAGAAGCCCATCCTTCTGGCTTCAATGCCCTGTTGCCGTAAAGCCGGGCAAAGCCCTTGAGGATTGCTTCGCGCCCCTCAGCCTCGCTCAAGGACTCAAGCTGGCGAGCGTCGTCGCCGCCCGCAAACCCGACGAGGATTCCGCAGCTTGCATCTGGAGGCGATACATCGAAGGTAAGGCCGCCAGGTGCCGAGTCAGTGAGAGCTTCGCCAGTAAGACCATCGGCCCGCCAGAATGGTTCGTCGTAGACGGCGAAGCACTTGGTCAGGTTGGCCATGGTCCAACCTGTCGCTGCTGCGGCACTGGGCAGCTCTGGGCTGAAGGTAATTGTGCGTCTGAGTGCTGGCGGAAGGGCGATGACGACATGTCCCGCGCGAACCTCTGACGACCCGCCTTCGGACCTGACCTTGACAGTCACTCCGTTGTCGTCGCTCGCCACTGCCTCAACTGGACTCTGCAGTTGGACTGTGCCCTCTGGGAGGGCTGCTGCCATTCCCTTTGCAACACGCTGGGCTCCACCTTGGAAGCGCCAATGCTGCCCGCCACCTTCAGTGTCGAGGAGTGCGTCAAGGCCGCCCGCTGAGGTGATGTATTGGAGGACATAGAGCATTGACATTTCGCTCGGTTCTGCGCCCCAGACAGTTCGGCCAGCTATTGCCAGAAGACGGCTGGCGGTGTCGCCAAAACGATTGCTCTTGAGCCAGTCCTCGAGGGTGATGGAGTCCAGCGCGGTCGCCCCCTTTGCTGCCCATGGGGCAGCGGGATCAACCTTTTTTGCAGCACGCCCCACCTTCCATTGGAGACGGCCCATGTCCAGCAAAGGGCCAAGGCCAAGGCGAGGGATTGTGCCTGAGTAAGCGCGGAGCCGGCCGTTCAAGTCAACTACGTTCTTGCCCGTTGAGTACTGCTCAAACGTTCCCACCCCAAACCTCTCGGCCATCGCAAGGATTCGGTCTTGAATCGGGCCAGCCCATGTACCGCCAAGGTCCACCCATGCGCCGTTGCCAAGGTCTTGGGTCTCAACTCGACCGCCAACCCGTTCACGCGCTTCGAGGACCTTGACGCTGACCCCATCCTCAGCCAGAGCTAGCGCTGCGGCCAATCCACTGAAACCAGCCCCCACGACGACTACATCCACATCTCTGGTTTGGGTGGCGGCCATCAGCGGATCCTAATTGACGTTTGGAGCTGGAAGCAAACGACCCCCGGTTGCCCGGGGGTCGTCGAACTACTCAGCTTCGCTTGGTTCAGCCAGCCGGGAAGGCCGGTGAGCCGACCAGTGGCCGCCAGTCACTCATGTTGCCCTGTGAATCAGCAACTCGTACCCAACGAGGTGGGGTTGGGGACTTGATGGTGAAGTAGGCGCGATATGAGAAGACATCGCGGCTAAGAACTGTTGGGAATGGATCCGCAGCGACTGGCTTTGTCTTGCCGTAGGCCAGCTGGGCCATCAGCTTCGGATCACAGCCCGGGCAGGTCTTGTCGTTCGCGAGGATGTGAACGTTCCAAGTTGCCTTGGCAGTCTTCGCCCATCGGACGCTGTTGGCGCTAATGAACGGCCGGTAGAAGTCGTACTTCAGGTCAATCGACGAGGCCGAGGATGGCTTGCCCTTCTCTCAACGCCTACGGCGTGCAAATTGGAACCGTCAATTCGCGCCTAGACAAGAAGAAACCCCGCTTTTTGGCGGGGTTTCAGAACTGCTTCAGGTTAATCCGCGTGGATCAGCCGCAACCGGTGTTGTTGCCGCAGCTCGGGCAGGTGTAGCAGGAGCCAGTGCGCTGCATCATGCCGCCGCACTGCTGGCAGGCCGGCCCAAGCTCCAAGCCCTGAAGCTTGGCTGGCTGCACTGGAGGCGTGTCGGTCAAAGCAGCTGCTGGGGCTGATGAGCCACCGTTAGCTGAAGCAACCGGGCCTGCAGTGTCAGAGCTGATTGAGCTGACTGCGTCCTCCGCTGCCTTCTTGGCACGAACATCGGCGGTCATGATTCCCAGCTCTTCCTGAGTGTCAGCGTCAAGGAAGCGTGAGGCAAGCCAGCGCATGATGTAGTCAGGCATTGACTTCGCGAATGGGATCTCAGGGTTCTGAGTGATGCCTTCCGGCTCAAAGCGCATGTAACAGAACTTGTTGACCAGGGTCTCAAGCGGCACGCCGTACTGGAGGCCGACGGAGATCGATGTAGCGAACGCGTTCATCATCCCTCGAAGGGTTGAGCCTTCCTTGCCGATGTCGGTGAGGAAGATCTCACCTACCGACCCGTCCTCGTACATACCGGCAGTGATGTAACCCTCGTGGCCGCCGATCGAGAACTTGTGGGTGATCGACTGGCGCTCGCGCGGCA
>CAZZKI010000107.1:0-5113 GCA_964654785.1 uncultured Solirubrobacteraceae bacterium | reverse complement strand
GGACCGCGTTGAAGCGGTTGAGCGAAGCGTAGGAGCCAAGCCTGCTGAAGTGAGGAAGCTCAAGCCCCGGAAGGGGCCAAACAGCGCCGGCGGTTAGGCGCGGTTGGCGTCCGACTCGGCGCGTCTGCGAAGCGCGAGTACCGACCACATTGCCTCGATCGCGATCCTGCTGGACATCTTGCTTGTCCCTGCTCGTCGATCTCGGAAGGTGATTGGGACTTCCACCACTTTGAGTCCATGCAGTAGGGCTCGGTAGGTGACCTCAATCTGGAACACGTAGCCCTCTGCCTTGACGCTGTCCAGATCAACAAGTTCGAGAGTCTTCCTGCGAAGGCACTTGAAGCCACCTGTCAGATCGTTGACTTGAATGCCAAGGATTGTGCTTGCGTAGCGGCAGCCTCCGCGGCTCAAGACTCTCCTCGTGGTTCCCCAGTCTCGAACGACACCTCCATTGACATAGCGGGAGCCAATGACCAGGTCTGCTGTCTCTGAGGCTTCGAGTAACCGCGGAACATCGGCAGGATCATGCGAGAAGTCAGCGTCCATCTGGATGACTCTCTCAGCGCCACCGGCAAGAGCGTGCTTGAAGCCAGCCACATAGGCTCGGCCAAGGCCTTCCTTGCCAGCACGGTGGAGGACTTCGATTCTGCCGGCGCTTTCATGCGCGAGTCTGTCTGCGATGTCGCCGGTCCCATCGGGAGAGTTATCGTCAACCACGAGCAGGTGCCAGTCGTTTGGAACAGCCGATTCGAGCTGCTCGGTTACGGCAGCGACGATCGCTTCGAGGTTTTCCGACTCGTTGTATGTGGGGAGGACCAACCAAACGTGCGGCGACACCGTGTCTACATTAGGGGACCGGGAAGCGGTTTCTCCGCAGAGTGGGTGATGCCGCGCTGCGATTCGTAATACTGAGGGCAGTGAGTCCTTTTGATGACGACACCCAAACCCGCTTGAAGTTCTCCTCTGACTTGGTCCATCAGCGTCGTCGGCGTGCTGCTGGCGCAGGACTATTGCTTCTCGCAGCCTTCCTCGTCTGGGGTATCTCTTCGCTTGGCGGGAGCTCCAACACGGCGGCGCCGGCCGACTCCTTCTCAGCGAGACTGGCCAAGGTTGGTGGAGTCGGGAAAGGTTCGCTCTACGAGAAGTCGCGCGTAACTGAGAACAGCGCGATTGATTCTGTTATTCAAACCACCCCGTACATCGTCAAGGGTGGTGGCCAAAAGAAAGCTGTGGCGCTCACATTTGACGATGGCCCGAGCGAGTGGACTCCCCAGATCCTCGACATCCTTCGCAAGAACGGAGTCGCGGGTACCTTCTTCAATGTCGGGGGGACCATCTCTACATACGGACCTAACTCGACGCAAGCCCTTCAGGCCGGTCACTCTGTCGGTGACCACACATGGACGCATCCGCAGCTTCCCTCAATGGGGATCGGCGACCAGAAGAGTGAGATTGACCGGACTGCATCGGCGCTGGTTGGTTTAGGTATCCCACAGCCTCGGCTATTCAGGCCGCCCTACGGCGCATACGACGCAAACACTCTCGCTTTGATGAAGAAGAACAAGATGCTGCTCGTCCTCTGGGACATTGACAGTCTCGACTGGACCAAGCCGGGCGCGGACGCTGTGTTTAATAACGCCGTCAATGGCGTGACAAGTGGCTCCATCATTCTCATGCACGACGGAGGTGGGGATCGCAGCCAGACAGTCGCAGCGCTGCCGAGAATAATTGCCACCCTTCGCAAGCAGGGATACGAGATGGTGACGGTGCCGAGGCTTCTTGCTGAGGATCCACCGCTCGCTGGTCAGACGCCACCTCCTGCTTCAGAGGGCGCTTAAGAGCCTCCGGTCGCGTCGCTACGGTGGAGCTTCTTATGGAAGCGAGCACGCCACCAGATGCACAGCAGTTAGTCGAGCGACTCAACGACCCGCAGCGTGCGGCCGTAACGCATGGTGACGGCCCGCTCCTAATTCTTGCCGGGGCTGGTTCGGGCAAGACTCGGGTGCTCACCCACCGATTGGCTTGGCTTGTAGCGACAGGTCGCGCCAACGCCACCGAGATCTTGGCAATTACCTTCACCAACCGAGCAGCCAAAGAGATGCGCGATCGCGTTGAGCATCTCCTTGGTCGTTCAACCCAAGGCCTCTGGGTTATGACCTTCCACGCGGCATGCGCTCGACTGCTCCGAATTGATGGTGATCGACTCGGCTACACCAGCGGGTTTTCGATATTCGATCAAGATGACTCGAAGCGACTTATCAAGCGAGTGATCGAAGATGTAGGTCACGACCCGAAGCGGGTCTCACCGTCTGCTGTCCAAGCTGAGATCAGCCGCGCGAAGAACGCTTTGCTTCCACCGGACGTCTATTCGGACAGCGCTGGTTCATGGTGGGAGGAAACGGTCGCGGAGATTTACCGAGGCTACGAACGAAGCCTCGAACAGCAGAACGCAATGGACTTCGATGACTTGCTCAGCAAAACAGTCAGGTTGCTTCAGGACCACGACGACATCCGCGACCGCTGGTCGCGGCGCTTCAAGCACGTGATGGTTGACGAGTATCAGGACACCAACCATGCTCAGTACCGGCTGCTGCAGCTCCTCACGGACTCCCATCGCAACCTTGCCGTGGTTGGCGATGACGACCAGTCGATCTACTCCTTCAGGTCGGCAGATATCCGCAACATTCTCGACTTTGAGGACGACTATCCGGACGCAGTCGTCATCAAGCTTGAACAGAACTATCGCTCGACTCAAACAATTCTCTCTGCCGCCAACGCTGTGATTGCAAATAACACTGAGCGCAAGTCCAAGAGCCTCTGGAGCGAGCAGGGTGAGGGTGACCCGATCCAGATTGTTGACCTTGAAGACGAACACGCCGAGGCGCGGTTCATCACAGGCAAGATCGACATGATGGTCCAGGACGGCACATCGCGTGAGGAGATCGCCATCTTCTCGCGCACCAATGCCACATCGCGCGTTCTTCAGGACCGCCTCATGCGGGACGGCATTCCGTTCCGGGTTGTCGGCGGCACCAAATTCTACGAGCGGGCCGAGATTCGTGATGCAATCGCCTACCTCCAACTCTTGGTCAACCGCGCCGATCAAGCCTCATTTGCGCGCATTGTCAACGTTCCACGACGAGGTATTGGCAACACGACCGTCAGCCGATGCCTTGCTTGGGCAAATACCTCAGGTCAGACAGTTCTCGACGCCATCGCCGATCCTGCGCAGGTTCCGGACCTCGGCGCTGCAGCTGTAAAGGCGCTGACGAACTTCAACGAACTGATGGACTCGCTGCGTCAAATGTTTCTGGACGGGGCCCGGGTTGGCGTTCTCGTGCAGGAGGTCCTTGATCGCACGGGAATGATCGATGCTCTTGAGGCCGAGCGCACTGTCGAGGCAGAGGGTCGGATTGAGAACCTCAAGGAGCTGATTGAGGTAGGGATTGAGCACGATCGAAGTGAAGACGACACTTCGCTTGAAGCTTTTCTAGCTCAGGTGTCGCTGGCCTCTGACGGAGACGAGAAGAAGGACGAAGAAGGCCTTGTCACGCTGATGACACTCCACAACGCAAAGGGGCTCGAGTTCCCGGTCGTGTTTGTGATCGCTTGCGAGGAGGGGCTGTTCCCGCACTCTCGCGCGATCGAGGAAGGCGGACTCGAAGAGGAGCGGAGGCTGGCTTACGTTGCCATCACCCGTGCCGAACAGACCCTCTACATGACTTGGGCTCAGCGCCGCATGGTTTTTGGAAACTGGCAGGGCGGCCTTCCCAGCAGGTTCCTCACCGAGATCCCGCCTGAGTTGGTTGAGGGTGGGGGAAGGCCTTCGGTTGAAACACCCTCTTGGCTTGCTGCAGCAGTGGCTGGCTCAGACGCATCAGTTGAGGCTGCTGATGGAGTCCAGTTCCGTCTTGGGGACGACGTCGTCCACGAGCAGTTCGGGGCTGGTGTGATCACAGCGATTGAGGCGGGCGGTGTTGTTGCTGTTCGCTTCGGTGGTGATGGCGCAGAGCGGCGCCTCGTTGCCTCGCTCGCGCCGCTAAGTCCGGCCTGACGCTCCGCCCGCGCCCTCGTTAGGCTCGGCTTATGCCCGCGCAGATCATTGACGGAAAGGCGATTGCCGCTGCTGTTCGCAGAGAGATAGCCGAGCAGGTTTCCGCTCGCGTTTCAGCAGGTGGCCGCCCTCCAGGGCTTGCCACTGTGATCGTCGGCGACGACCCGGCATCTCACGTCTATGTGGCAAACAAACACAAGGCTTGCGAAGAGGTTGGCTTCGTTGGCTTCCATAACGAACTTCCGGCGGACAGCACCACTGAGGACGTGGAAGCGGTCCTTGAACGACTCAACAATGACTCTGAAGTAGACGGGATCTTGCTTCAGCTGCCGGTCCCCGGCCAGCTCGATGGTGGTGCCCTTTCTCAGCTGATCTCACCCTCAAAGGACGTTGACGGACTCACGCCAGCCAGCGCCGGACTGCTCGCCCTAGGGCGAGCAGGTCTTCGCCCCTGTACTCCCAGCGGATGCATTGAGCTGCTTGACAGGTCAGGGGTTCAAATAGAAGGCGCAGAAGTGGTCATCGTTGGTCGTTCTGACCTAGTCGGCAAGCCACTTGCCCAGCTGTTCCTTCAGCGCAACGCCACAGTCACGATTGCTCACTCAAGAACCCGCGATCTGGACGAGGTTTGCCGTAGGGCCGACATTCTCGTTGCAGCAGTCGGCGTGCCTGAGCTCGTCAAAGGCGACTGGGTCAAGGAAGGCGCGGCTGTTCTTGACGTAGGAATCAACCGCACGGATCACGGCCTGATTGGTGATGTTGAGTTCGGACCGGCGTCAGAGCGGGCAGCTTGGATTACTCCAGTTCCAGGTGGAGTGGGTCCAATGACCATCGCGATGCTCTTGAAGAACACTTTGATCGCAGCCGAGGCAAGAGCATGAGCTTCCGATTCGGACGGCTAAGGATTATTGACCTCCTGCTTCTTGCTGCAGGTGCCTTTCAACTCCATTTTCTCTTCGCGCCGTCCGCGCGAATGGAGGGCGGCGGCGAGGTGACCGTCTATCACGAGAGTGTTTGGGCAGCTGGCAGCCCATTTCGCTTCGTTCTTCTGGTTTCAGG
>CAZZKI010000106.1:0-5128 GCA_964654785.1 uncultured Solirubrobacteraceae bacterium | reverse complement strand
CAGCAGCATCAGTTGCCTTGAAGGCAACGCTGTGCGAGCCGTCGGCAAGGTCGCTCAATGTCTTGGGCGAATCGCAAGCCTCGTAGGCACCACCGTCAATTGAGCAGGTAAGAGTCGCGCCACTCTCAGCCGAAGCGGAGACAGAGGCTGACCTGCTGTTGGTCAACGAAGCGGGAGCACCGGAAAGCTCAGGTGCCGCTGGCGCAGCGGTGTCAACCGTCCAAGAGGTCGAACCCACGAGGCTTGTCTCGTAGGTGGCGGCAACAGCGTCAACTGGCTCAGTGTCACAGTCAACCGTCGGGGTACATCCCTCAGGTGAACCTGGGACAGCTGGGACTGCCGGTGAAGTTTCAACAACTTGGCGAACCTGAACTGAGTGGCTGCCATCGCTGAGGCCGGTGAGCGTCTGCGGGGAGGTGCAGAGCGTCCAGGCGCTTCCGTCGATTGAGCACTCGAAGGTGTAGGGCCGCGTCTCTGAGGAGGAGAAGGTGACGCTGGCGGCTGTCGAGTTGGTTAGTGAGGCAACGCTATTGCTCACTGAGGGCGCACTAATCCCTTCGTCCGCGCCCGCGTAACCGGCCATACCGGCGAAGGCCATCGTGCTGACGGCTGCGAGAACGACGAAGAGGCCACGGCGGCCATTGGACTTACCATTGGTTGAAAGGCCCGGGATTGGGCCAGTGTTCTTATTCACGTCTCATCCTCCCCAGGATTGCGTTGTGCGCATCCTAACCATAAGAGTCAAGAGATTGCAAACAGGTAGTGAACCGCCTGCAAATACGGCACTTTTCCGGAGACATAAACGGACACGATTCGAACAAAAGTGGTGATCGGTACACCGTTCAGTTCCTGAAGTCCTGTGAGACTGGACACAGTTTTTGGAGGAATTTCAGAGTGCGTGATGGTGGTCACTGGACGGCTATGCTCCCCACATGAACATCACTCCGAAGCACCTCAACAAGACCCCCCTCGCGGCCGTCGCTGCGGCCTCACTGATAGCTATCAGCGGTTGCGGTGGAGACTCCACAGCCACACCACCGTCATCGGTTGGCAAGGGCCAGATCGCGGCGGTCGGCACGGACGGCGCCGGCGTCACCAAGGCTCAGTTCGATCGCTTCCTCGCAGCGCAAATCGCAGGCAATGGCCCCCTCGGCGGTTCAATCTCTGGCTCAATCCCGCTTGACCCTCCGACCTACAGCCGCTGCCAGGCAGCCATCGCAGCCAACTCGGCCAAGGCAAAGGGACCAAAGCCAAGCGCCAGCCAGCTCAAGGCTGCATGCGCAGCTAGCTACAAGCAAGCTCGCGATGCTGTTGAAGGCCAGCTGATCAACTACCAGTGGCTTATCGCGGAGGGCAAGGACAAGGGCATCGAGTTGAAGCCTGCTGAGGTAAACCAGACTCTGCAGCAGTTCATCTCCGCCTCGGCCGCAACCAACGGCAAGCAAGCGGCACCGGCCGCAGCCAAGGCTCGGTTTGACTCCAAGCTCAAGAAGTCAGGTCTGACGATGGACGATGTGAAGCTCCAAGTCCAAGCTCAGATCATCCAGCAGAAGCTTGCCGCAAAAGCGGCAGGTGACGCGAAGGGCAAGGACCTCGCCAAGAAGCAGATCGAATTCCTCAACGGACTTCAGAAGAAGTGGCGGGCGGGAACGCTCTGCCTCAAGGGCTTTATCGTGGCCCAGTGCAATAACGGCCCGAAGCTGGCTGACCTCCAGCCGCCTAAGTGACCTGATCTGACACGCCTCAGAAACAACTGAGGGCCGGGGCTGCCAACTGAGGCGGCCCCGGCCCTCAAACTTTCGGCTACGAAAGGTCTACTTGTTTGAGACCTTCACCGACTTCGTGGCGCCAGTGCCATTGTCAGTCGTGAGAATCAGCGAGGCTGATACTGACTTCTTACCAATCGCTGAGATCTGCGCTGGAGTAAGGACAATCTGAACGGTTGCCTTCTTGCCAGCCTGAGCTGTGTAGCTGACAGCAGTTCCCTTGTTGGTTCCAACATCAAGCTGAACAGTGCCTGAGCAATCGCGGTTCTTGCTGGAGCTACCCGCACAAGTAACCGAAACGCTGCTCTTGCCCTTGCTGAACTTAGGAGCAGTTGAAGGCAGTGTGGTCTTCGCAGGGATCTTGAACGTGGTGCCAATCGTCGTAGTGCCGCTCAACTTGAGAGCAATGGCCTTACCTGAGACCCCTGCGCCAGCAAGGAGTGACTTGATTGGGCACTCAGCCGATGAGATCGCAGTGTCAGCCGGGATCTGAGACGTCCCGGTGATCGTGATCGCGCGCGTGGTCTTGTTCCAAGCAGAACCGAACAGCGTTGTTGTCCCAGCGGTCGCATTACCCGTGGTGAAGGTGAAGTTCAGTCCGCGGATCAAGCAGCTGAGGCCAGCCCCGCCACCAAGGTCAGCACTAAGGCTTACACCAAGGTTGAGCGGCAGTGAGATTGCACCAGTGGTCGAATTGAACGTGCCAAGTGTTGTGCCCGTTTGGACAATGTCAAGGTTCACGCCTGGAATCGGTAGAGCGTCACCTAGACCAATTGACGGGAAATCAAAACCCGACGTGCCGATGGACACCTTGCCACCCTTAGAAAGGGTTCCGTTGATATTGATGGTCTTGCCGACGAGAGTCGGGTCGCTGCCCGGGATCTCAATGCCGTCAGGAAGCAGGTCAGCGACAACGATCTTCGCTGAAGTGACACTGATACCAAAGTCGGTGACATTGGTTGATGGCACTGTTGCTGCTGACGCTGTCGTCGCGATCCCCAATACGGAGAATGCTGCGATTGAAGCGGCAACAAGAGTTCGCTTGAACATCTGTGTATTCCCTCCCCAGGGTTAGGTGCGCTTCATCAGCGCTGTCTCTTACTTGGGCAGCACCATACAGGAACACTCCCGTTTATGTGAAGGGGGAACCTGCAACTCGACTATCGGCGCGAATCAAAAACGCGCGAGTGTATGGTTCCAAACTCGCTGCTTTCGAAAGCGCACCCTGGGGAGGGAACATGACGGACAGCCTTGCCACTCAACGTATGAATGAACACCGTGCTCTCGCATGCGCGGCTTTCGCTGTGTTCGCAATGGTTTGTGCAGCACCCGCGAACGCAGCGCCCGCGAAGGTTGGGTCCAGCGTTACCTTCCAGACCGCGAGCCAGTACGAGGCTGCCACATCAAAGTCCATCTCCCTGACGATCACTGCGGACGGACGTGGGCTGGTGGGTCTGTCAATAAAGGACGAGCAGGGCAGGCCGGTGGCGGACACGAAAGGCCTCGCTTTCGCTGGACCAGGATCCAAGAATCTCAAGATTCCCCTCAACTCAACCGGGCTAGCAAAGGTGCGTGGCTGCGCTGTAGGTGGCCAATTGCGTTGGACTGTCGGGACCACAAGCGCAGGTGTAAGGACTGCGCGGACGCTAATTCTCGCAGGCGACGAAACAAGTTGCCTGCCACCAGACACCACCGCCACGTGTCGCAACGGCGACCCACTCGACAGGTTTCGGTGCCTTCTGCCGTACCCAAACGATCTCTACACGACACCTGACCCAAACACAACTACCGGCCTTCGCTTGGCGCTTCCGAGCGCATTGATGCCAGTCAGCAGCAGGGGCATCAGGGTCAACCCCACTCCCTACAACCTCAACGACGGCTTCAGCGGGAACTCGGCCATCATCACGCGCGTTCCCGGTTTGGATAGCACTGCGGCTTTGGCAGCCACACAGGCGGCGACAGTGCGCAACATTGGCCGGTCGCTGGAAGCTGACTCGCCAGTTGTAGTGATCGATGCGACCACGGGCGAGCGCTGGCCGATCTGGTCTGAGATTGATGCGAGCACCAATGACCAGTCAACCCGCCTCCTAATTACACGCGGAGCGAAGGTCTTTGCGGAGGGGCACCGCTACATCGTGGCCATGCGCCACCTCAAGCGGGCTGGCGGAGCTGAGATTCCAGCCAAGGCCTACTTCCGCTGGTTCCGCGACAAAACAATCCCAGCGTCAGCGCCCGCCTCAGCCAAGGCGCGTGTGGCCCACATGGAATCCATCTTCGACACCCTGGCCGCAGCCGGGATTGACAGGGCATCCCTCTATCAAGCGTGGGACTTCACAGTTGCAAGCGAGCAGAACATCACCGCGCCAGCTTTGACAATGCGCGACAAAGCCTTCGCCTTACTCGGAGATAACAACCTTGGTGACTCAACAGTCTCTGGCTCCGCGCCAAACGTGACAATCACCAACACTCAGAACTACACGCTGAGCGAGAGTCGCTATGTGCTGCGCAGGGTTGATGGGACCATCCGTGTGCCCTGCTTCCTCGGACATTTGGACTATGACGGCAAGGAAGTCGGTAGTTGTGGCCCGGGTACTCGTGCGGTTGTAGGAACTGACGGGCTGCCTAAGCAGGCGACTGACGCGCATTTCACGCCCCTGTTCTACGACGCGAAATTCACCTGCATCGTCCCGCGAAGTGCACCCGACTCAACCCAGATGGGAACAAATGTAAGGGCCGTGCTTTTCGGCCACGGCCTGCTTGGAACTGGTGCAGATGTAACTGCGATCAAAGGCCGTGCCGGCCTTGACCGGGCAGTTGCCTGCGGGGCTGACTGGATCGGCCTTTCACAGGGGGACATCTCCAACGCGATGGGCACCTTGATCAACATGGACCGCTTCCCTGCGCTTGCCGACAGGTCCATGCAGGGGCTCATCAACTTCCTGTACCTCGGCCGCTGGATGATCAGCCAAGCTGCGGGCGGAATGAATCAAACAGCTGCCTTTAAGCCAAACAGTGGAGTCCTTGCAGACCCAAGCCAGAAGCTCTACTTCCTCGGCGGTTCGCAAGGCGGAATCATGGGAACCGCTCTAACTGCCTTGGCCCCGGACTACGAGCGGGCATACCTGGCCGTACCCGCCGTGGGCTACTCCACGCTCCTCAACAGGTCCGCCGCATTCCAGATTTTCGGCCCACCCATCAGGCTTGGGTACCCAGACCCAGCAACTCAGCAGATTCTCCTTACACTCGCCCAAACTCTTTGGGACAGAGGTGAGGGCGGCGGTTACGTCCACCATGTAACAAGCGATCCCCTTCCGAACACGCCAGCCCACAAGGTTCTGATGCTTGAGGCGTTCGGGGACCAC
>CAZZKI010000105.1:0-5180 GCA_964654785.1 uncultured Solirubrobacteraceae bacterium | reverse complement strand
CAAACACTCCGTGATGAGTTGGCCCGTCGTCTCCAACGAGGCCAGCACGATCCATAGCGATGACCACGGGGAGCTTCTGAAGACAGAGGTCGTGAACGATCTGGTCGAAGGCTCTTTGAAGGAAGGTGGAATAGATCGCCGCAACTGGCTTGATTCCCTCTAGCGAGAGGCCAGCAGCAAAGAGAAGAGCCTGCTGCTCTGCAATCCCGACGTCGAAGTAGCGCTCGGGCATTGCGTCCTGAAGGATGTTCAGCCCGGTGCCTGAGTTCATAGCTGCGGTGATACCCACGACGCGTGGGTCACGCTTGGCCTCAGCGACCATCGCGTTACCAAATACCTCAGTCCAGGTAGGGGCCGATGGAGCCGACTTCGAGGAGGGAACCGCCTTCGGAGCGGGTGCTCTGTCAACGATTGAGTTTGGCTTTGCGGCATGCCACTGCTCCATGCCCTCCAGCCCTCCTTCTTCGGCCGGAGCAAAACCCTTGCCCTTGACGGTCGCACAGTGCACAACTACTGGCCGGTCCGCCTCGAGCGCATGAGCTAGCGCCTTTCGAACTTCAGCTACATCGTGACCATCAACCACACCGACATAGGCCCAGTCAAGTTCTTCCCACCAAAGCCCAGGAGCCCAAAAGGCTTTGATTGACTCCTTGAGGTGTGGCCCAAGCCGCTCGAACCGCGACCCGATTCCCGCGGGCAACTTGGTGAGACCGCCCTCGACACCTTCCCGAGCGTGCCACAGCTTCGGATTCAACCGAACGCGGTTGAAGTACCTCGAGAGCGCACCAACATTCGGGGCAATCGACATTCCATTGTCATTGAGAACTACAACCAACGGGGTTCCCAACCCACCAGCCTGGTGAATCGCCTCGAACGCAACACCTCCGGTCATGGCACCGTCGCCAATCACCGCAACAACCTTGCCGTCTTCAATTGGAAGACCCTCGGCGAGGCCTCTGCGCATACCTTCCTTGAGACCCACCCCATAGCCGATGGAAGTTGATGCATGGCCTGCACCCATGATGTCGTGCTCAGACTCCTCGATCGAGCAGAACGGAGTCAAACCCCCATAGGACCGGATGGTTGAGAGCTGATCCCTGCGACCGGTCAGGACCTTATGGGGATAGGCCTGATGGCCCACATCCCAAAGAACCTTGTCCTTGGGACTGTCGAGCAGCGAATGGATTGCGACAGCAATCTCACAGGTGCCCAGATTGGCTCCAAAGTGCCCACCGATTTCACCGACTGTGTCGATGATGTGCTCACGCACCTCCTGAGCCACCTGTTGGAGTTGCGTGTCGTCGAGCCCATGGAGGTCCTTGGGCCCATCAATGCTGTCGAGAAGTCTTGGGGAATCACTCATGATGATCGAGTCCATACATGATCCGCGATGGCACGCAGACGTGTCGCTTCGTCACCCATGCCTGCAAGATGCTTTACAGCTGCACTATGTCGGACCTGTGCCAGTTCACGGGCTCCCTCAAGTCCGACCTCAGTGACGTACGTCCTCTTGCCTTGACGTTCATCCGAGCCAGCGGGCTTTCCAAGCGCCTCATCTGTGCCCGAGACGTCAAGAATGTCGTCAACGATCTGGAAAAGGACGCCCAAATCCCTCGAAAAGCCGGCAATGGCTTCTGCTTGAACTTGTGTAGAACCCATCAGAATCGTTACGCAATCGGCACTGGCGCGGATCAGACGCCCAGTCTTCAGGGAGTGGAGCTGCTCAAGCCCGCCGACGCCATCTTGGGCGGTTTCCTCAACGTCTATGAACTGCCCACCAACCATTCCATCAACGCCAGTGGAGCGAGCAAGTAGGGAAGCGGCGGACACTAGCGCTTCAGGCTCGGCGTGTTGGTGGCTGAGAAGGTGCGCAAACGCTTCCGCGTAAAGGCAATCGCCGGCAAGAATTGCAACAGCCTCGTTAGTGCGCTTGTGCAGAGTTGGTATCCCCCGTCGTAAGTCATCGTCGTCCATCGCGGGCAGATCGTCATGAATCAACGAGTAGGTGTGGATCATCTCCACAGCAGCAGCGAACGGAAGCACGCGGGAAGGCTCAGCACCAATCGCCTCAGCTGTAGCCATTGCTAGCACGGGTCGAATCCGCTTTCCCCCCGCAAGAAGCGAATATCTGATCGCGTCAACCAGATCCGGGACCTCGTCAGCCCCAGGAAAGTGCAATTTCTCTAGGTAGCGGTCAGCTGCCTCACGAAAATCATCCGGGTACGCGGCAGGCGCACGGGCGCCTTCGCCAAGCACTACGACCTGCCGAAGATGCGAAGCAGGCTGAGGAAGATGTTGATGAAGTTGAGGTAGAGAGAAAGCGCGCCGAAGATCGCCAGCTTCCTTCCGCTTTCTTCATCCGTGGCACCTGCAGCGAACCTCTTGATGTTCTGCATGTCCCAAGCTGTCAAACCGGCAAAGACAATTACGCCGAGGTAGCCGAGGATCAAGTTGAACGTGTTACCTGGGAAGAACATGTAGACAACCGAAGCCACGATGAGTCCGATCAGCGCACCGAAAAGGATGGGTCCAAACTTCGTCAGATCTGTCTGAGTGAAGTAGCCGTAAGCGGCCATTCCTCCGAACACGCCAACCGCACCCGCAAAAGCAAAGGCAACGGAGCCCGCGCTGTAGGCCTCGAGAATGATCGAGAAGACAACTCCGGTGACACCTGCATAGAGCAGGAAGAGAAGCGACGCTAGACCGGCACTGATCTTGTTGATCCCAAAGGAAAGGGCGAAGACGAGCCCAAGCTGCACAATGATGGCCCCGAAGATCCAGCCAGGCTTTGACTGAAGGGTGTCCATTACCTGCTTGTTGCTTCCAAACCAAGCTGCGATGCCAGCTGTAACGCCTAGTCCAAGCACCATCCATGCGAAGACAGTTCGAAGGAAGACCCTTTCAACTGCAGGATTGACGGGGGTGACTGCTGCTTCTGCGGAATGTGATTGGAGATAGCTCATAGGTTTAAGTGTAGGAGGTGACTAAGCGTTAGCCGTTGCCAGATGTGCCAGCATCGACTGCTAGGCGACCCTGACCGGGCGCAGCGGGGATCGGCTTGCTCGAACGAGCGAAACCGTCAACGATGGTGGCTGCTTCACCGGCTAGACGCGCGAGTTCAGTCGCAACCTCAGAAGCTGTCTCCTGATCAAGGTCCCCGACTGAGAGCTTTCGGGCTTCTTCCTCAATCTGTCGTGCAAGCCTGTCTAGATCTTCGCTCATACATCTCTCCTCTCTTCAAGTACAGCCCCAAGTATGCCGTTGACAAAGCCGGGTGCATCAGTCCCGCAAAACTCTTTAGCAGTCTGGACAGCCTCGTCAATGGCACCCTCGGGTGGAATCGGAGTTCCATAGCCACTAGCCGAAGGGTGCGTGATCTCCAGTACAGCGACCCGGAGGATGGCCTTATCCAGAGGGGCTAAACGGTCAATGTCCCATCCGGATGCGTGGCGGTCAATCGCCTCATCGATCGTCGCGAGATTGGCAACAGTTGCTTCAGCCAGAGAAAGCGTCCACGGAGTGGAACCCTCGTCCAGCAGCTCTGCCACCGGGGACCCCGTGACATCGTGCTGATAGACGGCGAAAACCGCGGCTCGGCGCTGATCCCTTCTACGCACGCGAAACGTACTCGCCGCTGCGAGTATCGACACGGATCTTCTCGCCCGTGTCAATGAAGAGCGGAACCATCACCTTTGCGCCGGTCTCGAGGAGCGCAGGCTTGCTTCCCCCGCCAGATGCAGTGTCACCCTTTACCCCCGGCTCTGTCTGAGCAACGACAAGGTCAACTGCGCTGGGAAGCTGAATGTCCGAGGGAGTCTCATCTATCGAGAGGACCTCAACTTCATCGTTCTCCATCATCCAGTTAAGACGCTCCTCAATCAAGCTCTCTGGGATAGCCATCTGCTCAAAAGACTGACTGTCCATGAAGTGGGCATCAGTCCCGTCCTTGTAGAGGTACTGCATCTTTCGTACCTCGGTCCGGACCGCTCTGAACTTCTCTCCAGCTCGGAATGTCTTGTCGATCACGGCACCATCGCTTGACCGCTTGAGCTTGGTCCGCACGAACGCTCCGCCCTTGCCTGGCTTTACATGCTGAAACTCCATGATCTTGAAGACCACGCCGTCAACCTCAATGTGGTTGCCGTTCTTGAACTGGTTAGTTGAAATCATTTGAAAGGAAGCTTACCCGGGCTAGGACACCGTCTGAAGTTCGCGACTAAGACCGGTCATAAGTCTGGGGCCGTCAGCTGTCACTTCGACAAGATCCTCGATCCTTACGCCCAGCTTCCCAGGAAGGTAGATCCCAGGCTCAATAGTCACCACCATTCCCGCGGCCAGACCCATCTGGCCTGTTTTCCCTAATCCGGGAGCCTCATGGATCTCGAGCCCAACTCCGTGACCCAGCCCGTGCCCAAAGTAGTCGCCGTAGCCGCCAGCCTCGATCACTGCCCGGGCAACGGCATCTACTTCGGAGCCCGTTGGGCCAGGCTCGACAGCAGCCAACCCTGCCTCTCTGGACTTGTTAACCAGGTCATAGACAGCCGTGGCCTCTTCTCCGATCTCGCCAGTTGCAACGGTCCGGGTGCAATCAGAGCAATAACCGTCCAAAACAACACCCCAGTCAACGACCACCAATTGATTCTGAGCGATGGGGACATCCCGGGGGCTCGCGTGAGGCAAGGACCCATGCGGTCCTGCGGCCACAATCGGAGCGAAGGACATGCCCTCGGCGCCGAGCCGTCGAGCCTCAACTTCCAATGCCCACGCAATGTCCTTCTCAGTTCGACCAATCACCCCCTGCTCAAGAACTGACACGAAGGCATCGTCGGCCAGTTCAGCGGCGGCCTGAATCTTTTCAATCTCACCCGGGTCCTTGACAGCCCTCAGAGCAGTCAGCAAATTCTTGACCGGAACGAGGTTGGAGCCCGATTGAAGGGCCTCCTCTAGTTCGTCACGATCGAGTGCAGTGATCTGCGCTGGATCGAACGCAACGGAACACCCGCCGCCAATCGCTCGCGACACCTCCCTTCGAAGCGGACCGTCCGCGATCACCGTTTCGAACTCATCCGGAACCTCGAACGCCGCTTGCTCCGTGTACCGGAAATCCGTAATGAATGTGACTCCTTTACGAGTCACGACAGCACAGCCGTTGGAGCCGGTGAAGCCTGTCAACCAGCGGA
>CAZZKI010000104.1:0-5214 GCA_964654785.1 uncultured Solirubrobacteraceae bacterium | reverse complement strand
GTCGCCGCTATTCGCGGTGCGCAGCTTGGCCTTAAGACTGTCGTAATTGAGCGCGAGCACATTGGTGGTCGCTGCCTCAACAAGGCCTGCATCCCAGCCAAGGCAGTTCTTCGCGTAGCTGATGTCCTGACTGAAGTACGCGAAGCTGGCGAGTACGGAATTGAAGTCTCGGAGCCGAAGGTCGACCAGGCCAAAGTGGCCGAACGCCGCAACAGCGTGATCAGCACCCTCACCGGTGGCGTTGACGGCCTGATGAAGAAGAACGGCATTGAGGTAATTGAAGGCACGGCCACCCTGACCGGCAACGCTGGCGTCAAGGTTGGTGACCGCGAGCTGACCTCGAAGCGGATCGTCCTCGCAACCGGTTCGGTGCGCAAGCCGCTGCCAGGCCTCGACTTCGGCGGCAACATCGTCGGCACGGAAGAGGCATGGGCTCTTGACGCTGCCCCAGCCCGCCTTGCAGTGATCGGAGCTGGTGCCAGCGGCGCTGAGATCGCCTCTGCTTACGCTCGCCTTGGTAGCGAAACAACCCTTATCGAAGCAATGGACCGTGTTCTCCCAACCGAGGATGCAGATGTCAGCAAGGCAGCAGGCCGTGGCTTCAAGAAGCAAGGAATTGACGTCCTCACTGGCAACCCAGTCAGCGGAACCACTGAGAAGGACGGAGCAACAGTCCTCACAGTTGGTGACAAGGAAGTCGTTGCCGACCTCGTCGTAATCGCAGCTGGTCGTGGACCAGATGTTGAAGGCCTCGGGCTCGATGTGGCTGGAATCAAGCTTGATGAGCGCGGCCTGATTGACGTTGACGGCGCCCAGCGCACAAGCGTCGAGGGAATATGGGCAATTGGCGACCTCGTGCGCGGCCCGGCACTTGCCCACAAGGCTTCGGATGAGGGTATCATCGCGGTGGAGGACTCAACTGGCATGGCAGTCCACCCGCTTGACCTTGGCGACATTCCACGCGCAACCTTCTGCACTCCAAACGTCGCTTCATTCGGCCTCACCGAAGCTCAAGCGAAGGAAGCCGGCTACGACGTTGTCGTTGGCAAGGTCCAGTACGGAGCAGTTGGTGCCGGAACCGTTTACGGCGACCGCACAGGAATCGTCAAGATCGTTGGCGACCGCAAGTACGGCGAACTGCTTGGCGGCCACATCTGCGGCGCCAAGGCTCCGGAAATGATCCAAGAGCTCGTCAACGCGAAGGCTCTTGAAGGTGGCTACCCAGATGTAGCCCGCATCGTGCACGGGCACCCGACGCTTTCCGAGGCGCTGATGGAAGCCGCGCGCGCCGCCGACGGTTGGCTGATCCACGGCTAATTGAGCTGCCCTCCGACGAGCAGTCGGATGCAGCCCAAGTCCCTGACTCAGCGTTCTACCTAGACCCTGCTGACCCGGAGTGCTGGCTCGCTTCCGAGCGAGTGATCAAAACGCTCGGCTCGCCTGCTGCTTGGACTCCCATTCGTCTTTCCACAGCCGGTGGCGATGCTCCATCCGCCGGACGCGACGGGCTCCATCCCGTCGCCCGCGCTGATTGTCCTGCGGACGGACATCCCCACCAGCTTTCAGAAGACGACATCAAGCAAGCGGTTGAGATTCGAGGCCTACTTCCATTCAAACCACCGGCAAAGTGGTTGGAGGGCGAAGGCTTTGACTCCACCAACTGCCTGCTGGCCACCACGTTTGCCAAGCAAGCTGGCAAGACAGTCGCCTTCTCGCTCGCTCTCTCCCGCCAGATCTGGTGCGCGGGCCGTGACCCTGAGGATTTAACGACGGTGATGTTGGCGGGCGCCGCAGCTGAGATCCATCCCAATGCAATCGAGAAAGCGCTGGGACTGAAGTCACTACGCGCTGAACTCGACAGAGCAAGCGCAGAGGCAGCGTCGTTTGGAGTCACGAGCCTTCCAACGGTGCGGATCGGGGACGCAATCTTTGTTGGCGATGCAGGACTCGACGAGGCTGCCGCCAAGATTCACGGGTGAGTAACGCACCCGCTCAGACAGCTTTCAGGATCACAGTGACCCACGGTTCACCGGGCCCGGCGATCCTCGGCCTGCCAGGTCGGATTGACAAGGTTGAGCTGGTCGAGCTTGCCACCAATGAAACAGTCCTCTTCTGGGAAGGCAAGCCGATGGAAGCTGCTCGACTTGCCAAGGCGCTTAAGCGCGATATGCGGAAGCTAACCGCGGGCCAGTTCCGCGAAGCTTGGCTTAGCCAAGAGGAAGAGCCGCCCGGCCCCTCCTGAAGTCGAAGGGCACCGGGCGGGCCGTCCTGGGGTTTAGCTGTTAGTCGTTCCAGCTGCGTGGCCAAGAGCGGTGATGACCGCCCCAGTGCCATGGGTCGTACTCAGAGTCGTCCTCTGGGGCAACTGTCACCGCGTCGGCGATTACTTCCCCATCAGCGTCCTCGTGGACCACTGCTGTGACTGAGTCGCCTTCATCAAGATCGGCAAGTTGGCAGGTAGTTGCATCAACTACCTCGAGGCTGCCGTCTTCCTTGGTGAGCCCGAAGGCACCCCAACCAGTGTCAATCCACGACACCTCACCAGTGAGTTGGCGAGCAGTGCCTGACAGTGCGCTGATTGCCTCAGCTGTGCCGTCGGCGTTGTCGTCAGCGATCAGCACTTGGTTACCTCGTTTAAGCGCGGTGAGCGAACCTTCAGGCGCAGTGAAAGTCTTGCGCTCGCCGTCCGCGCTGTTGACCATCACGCGCGACGAAACTCGGTTGATCGCAAGGATCGTTCCGATGATCGCTGGTGGTGGGCAAACGCTTGGCGTTGGCGCAGGATTTGTTGTGCCTGGCAAGGTCACCTTGACTACTGGCTTTCCGTCAGCGTCAAAGGTGATCTCAATTGAGACCGTTGCCCCGACAGGGACCGACGACAGGTCAATGGTCGTGCCGCCAATGATCACTGACAGCGGTGAGCCGTCTGTGGCAACTGCCGTCTTGTGGCCCTTGCGACTAACAATCTTGGCCCGAACGCGAGTCGCACGAGCACGACCCTTGGCCGAAACAACTTTGCCTCCGGCCACAGTCACCTTGCTGCCGCCCTTGACGCCACGAGGCGCCTTGCGGGCAAGCTTGACCTTCTTGGCAGTGCCATGACTGCCAACCATGGTTAGTGATTTGCCGCCAGGCGCTACGCGCACGACGACGCCGCTTGAACGGTTCGCGCGGGCCTCTGCGGACGCGACGGGAACCACCGCGATTGCACAAGCCGCCAACGAAGCCCCGGTGGCGATTCTCTTCTTAGACATTCCAACTTCCTCCAGATGAGTTGATGAACTGCACTGCCAGATGACTCTGAAGAGCCGCCGGTAAAGGTTCGGGAAGGTCGGGACCAAGAGGGGTCAACAATTGATTCCACGCCCGTGAATCAGGGTTACGCTCGAATTGATGAGCGGAAGCGACTACTCCGAAGCGATCCCCGGCCACCCAGCCACCGGGCCGCTGCAGGACAGAGACGCTGCCCGCGAGTGGCTTGAGACGATGATCTTGATCCGCAGATTTGAGGAGCGCGCTGGAGAGGCCTACACGCGCGCAAAGGTCGGCGGCTTTGTCCACCTTGCAATTGGTGAGGAAGCTGTTGTCGTTGGCGCGGTACGTGCGCTGAGGGATACCGACTGGCTGATCAGTACCTACAGGTCCCACGGCCACGCCCTTGCCCGCGGCACTGACCCGGCAGCGGTGATGGCAGAGCTGTACGGAAAGGCCACTGGAACCTCGGGTGGCCGAGGTGGGTCAATGCATGTGTTCGATTTAAACCGACGATTCATGGGCGGCTGGGGGATCGTCGGCGGCAACATTCCAATTGGAGCCGGCTTCGCCTTCCAGAGCGCGTACCGCGGCAACGACGACGTAACGCTCTGTGTCCTTGGCGACGGGGCGACCAATCAGGGCACGTTCGCCGAAACGCTGAATATGGCCGCCCTCTGGAACTTGCCGGTCGTGTTCCTCGTGACGAACAACCGTTACGGCATGGGCACATCAATCGAACGTCACTCAGCAGTCACCGACCTGGTCCGAAAGGGAACGGGGCTCGGCGTTGAGGGAAGGCGCTGTGACGGCATGGATGTCGCAGACACGCAAGCGGCAGTAGCTGAGACAGTTGAGATCTGCCGGGCTGAACAGAGGCCGCTGCTCGTCGAGGCAATGACATACAGATTTCGCGGCCACTCAATGTCAGACCCTGAGCGCTACCGCTCTAGGGAACAAGTCCAAGAGTGGAAGCAGCTTGACCCAATCCCGACCTTCAGCAAACGCCTCGAGGATGAAGGCATCGTTACTGATGGGGACATTGACGCGATGAACGCCGAGGCGATCGCCACCGCCGATGCTGCAGCACAGAGCGCCGAGGAGGCGCCTTTCCCTTCTCCAGACACCCTCTACGACAACGTCTACGCGCTCGGTGGTCAGGTTCGCGGCTGGCTTTCAACCCAAGGGGCGGCTAGCTAGTGGCGGAACTTCGCTATCGCGATGCCCTGAAGCGCGCCCTCTCCGAGGAGATGGAGCGTGACGAGGACGTATTCATCATGGGCGAAGACGTTGCCCTTTTTGGCGGGGCCTTCAAGGTCACCGATGGCCTTGTTGAAAAGTTCGGCGAGAAACGAGTGCTTGACACGCCAATCTCGGAGAACTCGATCGTTGGGATTGGGGTAGGCGCAGCGATGCTCGGCCTTCGGCCAATCGTCGAGCTGATGACGATCAACTTCTCGCTGCTGGCGTTTGACCAAATCGTCAACCACGCCGCACACGTCCGCTACATGTTCGGCGGCCAAGTATCTGTGCCATTGGTGATCCGGATGCCTCAGGGCGCGGGCAACCAACTTGGCCCAACCCACTCCCACTCCCTTGAAGCCATGTTCCTTCAAGTCCCAGGACTTCTCGTAGCAGTTCCCTCCACGCCGGCCGACGCAATGGGGCTGCTGAAGTCCGCGGTTCGTGACGACAACCCGGTGATCTTCATCGAGCACGAAAGCCTCTACGGCGAAAAGGGGCAGGTACCGGACGCTGAGCACCTCCTCCCCTTTGGTGTTGCAGCGATCAGACGTGAAGGAACCGACGTGACGATTGTCGGGGTTTCAAGAATGGCCCGAACAGCTGAACGCGCAGCCGAGATCCTCGAACGCGAGCATGGAATCTCCGCCGAGGTGATTGACCCTCGAACGCTGCGGCCGCTTGACCTCGACACCATCCTCCAGTCAGTGAAGAAGACAA
>CAZZKI010000103.1:0-5221 GCA_964654785.1 uncultured Solirubrobacteraceae bacterium | reverse complement strand
AGGAGAACGCATGGTAATCGGAGCGCACGTTTCACCGGCAGGAGGGCTGCCAAACGCCATTTCCCGAGGTGTAGAGCGGGAATGCGATGCCATCCAGATCTTCTCGCAGTCTCCTCGAGCTTGGAAGCCAACGAACCACTCAGATGAATCGGTGGCTGAATTCAGAGCCCAACGGGAAGACAGTCGGATTGGTCCGGTCCTGATCCACGCCGTCTACCTCCTTAGCTGTGCATCAGACGATGCCGAATTGCGCAAGAAATCGCTTCAAGGGCTGGTCAATTGCCTCGAAGTTGGCGACAGGATCGGAGCAGATGGCGTCGTACTCCACCCTGGCTCAGCTAAGGATGGAGACCCAAAGAAGGCAATCGCGCGAGCCGGCAAGGTAATCGCTGAAGCGTTGAAGCGCACCGACTCATGTGAACTCCACCTCGAGGACACTGCTGGGGCAGGCGGAACGCTGGGCCGTTCCTTTGCTGAATTGGCAGAACTGATCGAAGCTGCCGGCAGTCACCCTCGTCTAGGCGTTTGCCTTGATTCCTGCCACCTGTTCGCTTCGGGATATGACGTCAAGACAGATAAGGGCGTCAACAGCATCGTGGCCGAGTGCAAGAAGGAGATTGGCCTTGACCGCCTTCGCTCACTTCACATCAACGACTCCATGACTGAGTTCGGCTCAAACCGAGACCGTCACGCCCCTCCCGGCGAAGGCTTGATCGGGTCCAAGGGCCTCGGAATCTTCATGTCCCATCCGAAGCTGCAGGGCCTGCCAGCCATTTTGGAAGGGCCGGGAACTGGTGGGGCTGAAGCTCAGCTTGAAGACGTCCGCAAACTGAAGAAGATCCACGCCGCCGGCCTAAAGGCCAGAGCCAAGAAGTAGCTCAGGCAGCTTGAGCGAAGGACCCAGCGCCGAGCAAGCCTTCAAGCTCGCTGCGCAGGCCGGGCGATACGTTCACTCGCATCTCATCGCCCAGTCGAATCGTCCTCAAGCCTTCCTTTCCGGGAATCTGCAGCGTGACAGGACTCTTCCCGGGGTTTGCCGCCAGCAGGTCTCGGAGATCCTCCAATACCGTCCCGGGGACACCCTGCGACGGAACCCGCACTGTAATTCCCGCCGCTTCTTTTTCAGCTGCAGCGTTGGCAGCAACGATTTCCTCGTCACTGGCGGTGAACTCCTCTACCGAACGGACGAGGATCGTCGGTCGCCCGTCGTCCTTGCGGTCGAGATCACCACTGACCAGCACGATGCGGTCCTCCGTGAGAATCGGCTCAAACTTGTCCACACCACCCTTGAAGACGATCAGGTCGCAAGCACCTTCTTGGTCCTCAATTACGCCGCGCATCATCGGGTCGCCATTGCGGGTCCGAACCCGCTGAACCTTTGTGACGATTCCGCCAACCTTGACTTTGGACCGGTCCGCCTTCTCACCAAGCCCGCTCAGCGAGCAGTCAGCAGCCTTAAGAAGGGCAGCCTTCACCTCCTTGAGGGGATGAGCAGAGATGTAGAGGCCAGTCGCCTCACGCTCCGCCGAGAGCAGGTCGCGCTTGTCAAACTCATCGGAAGGAATCGATGGTCGGATGGAGCTGGTGGTGCTGGACTCCTCTTCCAGCCCCGCAAAGAGATTGCCCTGGCCGCTGGCGGCATCCTCCCGGGCCTTTGCGCCGCCGGAGATCGCCTGTTCAAGCACCCCGAGCATGCCCTTCCGTGTGTTACCCGTTGAATCAAACGCACCAGCCTTAATCAAAGCTTCAATTGAGCCCTTGTTGACCAGCCGGCCGTCAACCCGATCGCAGAAATCGAAGATTGACTCGAAACGCCCTTCCTCCCGAGCGCCAAGGATCGCCTCTACAGCTTGGAAGCCAACTCCCTTCACAGCATCAAGCCCGAAGCGGATTGCCGTGTCTTCGACGGAGAAGTCGTGGTCTGACCGGTTCACATCCGGCGGGAGAAGTTGAAGTCCCATGTCTTCTGCATGGCTGAGGTAGAACGGAACCTTGTCCTTTGTGGACATGACAGAACTCACAAGGGCCGCCATGTACTCGGCTGGATAATTGGCCTTCAGCCAAGCTGTCCTGTAGGAAATCAGCGCATAACAGGCAGCGTGGGACTTGTTGAAGGAGTAGTCAGCAGCCTTCTCGTTGGCCTCCCAGATCCATTCGATTGTCTTGCGGTCGGTTCCGGACGATACGCAGCCCTCAAAGAATTCGTCCTTGAGCGAGGCCATCGCCTCACGGTTCTTCTTGCCGATGGCCTTACGAAGGTCGTCAGCTCTCGCTCCAGAGAAGCCTGCCAGCTCCTTGGAGATGCGCATCGCCTGTTCCTGATAGAGGATCACTCCCTTGCTCTCGCCAAGAATCGGCTCAAGTCGGGAGTCGTGGTATCGAATTGACTCTGGGTCCGCCTTGCCACGAGCGTAGTCGGGGATCTTGTCCATGGCGCCCGGGCGATAGAGAGCCACGAGCGCGATCAAGTCCTCAAACTCGGTCGGTTTGACCTGGCGGAGCGCCCGCCTCATTCCCTCAGACTCAAACTGGAAGATTCCAACCGAGTCGGCGTTCGCCAACATCTCGAAAGTCGCCTTGTCGTCGAGCGGGAGATTCTCTACATCCGGTCGCTGCCCCGTGGACTGTTCAATCAGGTTTGAAGCGTCAACGATGACGTCAAGGTTGCGAAGCCCGAGAAAGTCCATCTTGAGCAGGCCAAGCTCCTCAATCGGCTTCTGCGAGAACGCTGTTACCCGGCGGTAGCGCTTGCGTCCGTTCTCGTCCACTTCATTGGTCTCAGCCAACTGAACGGGAGCAATCTCTGTAATCGCCCACGGAGCAATAACAACGCCAGCCGCATGGACGGAGCTGTTTCTGACGACGCCCTCAAGCCCCTTTGCGACGTCAACCACTTCGCGGGCCTGCGAGTCCTCGTCAATCATCTTCTGGAGGTCTGACTCAACTCCAAGCAGCTCTTCAAACTTTGGATTGCGCCCCATCACAGGATCCGGAACAGCCTTGGCGACTCTGTCACCCAAGGCGTAATCCATGCTCAAAACTCGGGCTGCATCGCGAATCGCTTGCTTCGGCGCGCTCTTACCAAAGGTGATGATCTGAGCAACTGCGTCCTCGCCGTACTTCTCAGTCACATAGCGAATCACCTTGTCTCTGCCTCGGATCGAGAAGTCGATGTCCATATCCGGCATGGAGACACGCTCAGGGTTCAAGAATCGCTCGAAAAGAAGGTCGTACTCAATTGGGTCTACGTCCGTGATCCCAAGCGCGTAAGCGATGATTGAGCCGGCTGCCGAGCCGCGTCCGGGGCCAACCGGGATGCCATTTGATTTTGCGTAGTGAACGAAATCCCAGACGATCAGGAAATACGAGTCAAAGCCCATACGCTCGATGACCCCGAGCTCCATATCTGCGCGTTCTCGGTTGGCAGCAGGAACTGGGTTGCCATA
Organism: uncultured Solirubrobacteraceae bacterium; assembly: GCA_964654785.1. Taxonomy (GTDB): domain Bacteria; phylum Actinomycetota; class Thermoleophilia; order Solirubrobacterales; family Solirubrobacteraceae; genus WLNJ01. The sequence goes on along the minus strand of CAZZKI010000103.1, from coordinate 1,775 downwards.
GCGAAGCTTCAGCCCTTCGTCGACAAGGTTGGCTAGGTACTCCGTTGGAGTAAGACCGTCGGGAGCGTCGTAGTGAGGGATGATCTGTTGGTCAAGGTTCATCTCGACCTCACATCGGTCTGCAATCTCCATCTGGGTCCGAAGCGCCTCGGGGAGATCCCTGAAGAGCCCCTTCATTTCGTCATTACTGCGGAGGAAATACTCGTTCCCTGAGAGCTTCAGTTTTGGCTCGGCCAGAGTCGACTTGGTAGCCACGCAGACGAGCGCCGAGTGGTGGTGGTGGTCTTCCTTGCGGAGGTAGTGGACATCGGCGGTTCCAACGATTGGACGCCCCATGTCAGCAGCCATCGCGATCAGGCCGGCGTTTGCCTTCTCCTGTCTGTCAATCCCATTCTTCTGAACCTCGAAGTAGACGTTGTCGTCACCGAAGATCTGGACCAATTTGTCGGCATGCTCACGAGCCTCGTCAGGACGATCGTCACCCAGCAGGCTGCAAATCCGGGAAGAAAGGCACCCAGTAAGAGCGATGACACCCTCAGAGTGTTCCTCCATCAATGCTGCGTCGATGCGGGGCCGGCCAGCGTTGAAACCCTCTGTGAAGCCTCGCGAGGTCATCTTGACCAAGTTCTTGTAGCCCTCGTTGGATGAGGCAAGAAGCGTGAGGTGGTTGAGTCGCTCCCTTGGCCCGTCCTTGCGGAGGCGATCATCCGAGTAGTAGATCTCGCAGCCGAGGATCGGCTTGATCCCCTGCCCCCGACAGGCCTTGTAGTGCTCAAGTGCCCCGTTCATTACTCCGTGGTCTGTAAGGGCAAGGGCTGGCTGGTCTAGCTCTGCGGCACGCTTTGCGAGAGCGTCAATGCTGGAGAGACCATCAAGTAGCGAATACTCGGAGTGAACATGAAGGTGAACTGTCTGGTCGCTACTCATCTAGACACCAATTTAGGAGCCGAGTCGGATGGGCGAACGGGAACAGCCAATTGCCCGCAACGCAGCTAGTTCAGCGTCAGCGTCACCGCTTGCCAGGTAGGAGGAGCCGACGGCCGAACGCTCAGCCAACCCAGCCCAGTGGAGCAACTGCCCGCCAGACGTTTCAATATGAGCGTCAGCTTCGGGGTCGCACCCGAGGCCAATTCGAATTGGCCGACCAGGGTTTAGATCTACAGTCACGTCATATGCCGGGCGTGCAGGGTCCGAGTGAGAGATGCGTGACGCAATTCCTTCATGAACGGCGGGCCTTGCAATCCGGACGAGTTGCCAGAACGCGTAAGGGTCAATCACGGAGGTTCCGGAGGCGGCAAGCTGGCTCAATGAAATAGGAGCGGCCGCAAGCGAGCGCAGGAGACTCGCCCCTACCCTCTGACGCCGACGAACTCGGCGATCACCAAACGCAATTTCGGCAAGACGGGCCTCTGTTGCCTTTACGAATGGAATGGAACGTGACTTAGGGGCATCCCACGTAATCCGGGTCTCGTCGCCCAGCGCTGCGGCACGAATCGTCTGGCCCGATGCCATCCGGAAATCAACAAGCGCAGTTGCAGACACCACGTGAAGCTGCGGCAAAAGGGCAATTAACCAACGGCCTGCCGATGACGGATCCTGGCTCGCAAGGCCGCGAAGATGTTCAACCGGCCAAAGCTCCGGAAACACGTCCAGCGGAGCGCTCGCCTGAAGGGCCTCAAGGGCAGCGTCAATCCGTTCGGCCTCTGGCGCTGAGCCAACGGTCGAAGTAGGGGCTAGTGCCTCGAATCGTGAGCCAAGCTCTTCAAGAGGAACAG
>CAZZKI010000102.1:2863-5227 GCA_964654785.1 uncultured Solirubrobacteraceae bacterium | reverse complement strand
CTCCTTCGTCAGGGGATCCTCTTCCTCGCACCGTTCTTCTTGCTTCTGGCGCTTTGGTCGGCAGGGGTTGACCCTGAGCCGATCCTCAAACGGATCTGTCGCCCGCCAAAGCGCAAACTAGTTCGCAGGATCCAGTCTGCTTCAGTTCGAGCGCCACGAGTCATTGTGGCCCGCGGCGGTCTTCTGGTTGCCGCATCTCTGGCTGGTCGTGCGCCCCCAGTGGCGCCCTCAGTGTCCGTCTAACGGATTCAGCTGAACGGCTTGTTGCCCTCGGGCCAAGCCTCTACGACCATTTCTAAATGAAGGAGAAGAACGATGCGAAAGAGCATTTCGTTCATCGCTGCTGCGTTTGCAGCGGCAGTAATCACCGTTTCAATCGCCCCTGCGGAGGCAGGAGCCCATGTCACTTTGTCCCCGGACTCTGCGCCAGCGGGTTCTTGGAGCACATTCAGCGTGAAGGTGCCTAATGAGAGCGACACTGCAAGCACCGTCAAGGTTGTACTGCGGATGCCGGAAGGGGTCACATATGCCTCGTGGCAGCCTGTGACTGGTTGGAACGCTCAGATTCAGAAGGCGAAGCTGGACAAGCCGATCCCATCCGAGGATGGCCCGATTACCGAGGCCGTCTCACAGATCACCTGGACGGCTGAAGGGCGTGGCGTTCAGCCAGGTCAATTTCAGCAATTCCCGATCACCATCAAGGTGCCTGATTCACCAGGTTCGGATCTGACCTTCAAGGCGATTCAGACCTACAGCGACGGCAAGGTGTCGAGGTGGATTGGGTCACCTGAGTCTGAAGAGCCGGCGCCGACCGTGTCGGTCACAAGTGCGACGGAGAACGGCGGTCACTCGGCGGATGATGGCTCTGATTCTTCCGGGCATTCCGACACGACGCTGTCGGTCATCGCGTTGGTAATCGCAGCAGTTGCTCTTGCTCTGTCAGCAGCGGCGTTTGTCTCAGTGAGGCGCAAGTAGAACTGATGCAAACCGTGCTCGGTTTTACGAGCATCGAGAGGGCGAGGACTGTGATCCTCGCCCTCATCTTGGCTGCGGTGTTCGTTTGGGACATCGATGAAGCGCAAGCCGATGGTCGCTACTCGTCGGTCGTCACTTCGGTGGCGCCCGATATCCCTGGGCTTGAAGTCTCGGTCGTTGGGTCGGATGAGCAAATGCGACTTGCGAACCGGTCGGGCAAGACGGTTGCCGTTGTTGGCTACGACGGGGACCAAGTTGGTCGGGTGCTGGCCGATCGGACTGTTGAGGTGAACCTGTCGTCGCCCTCGTACTGGACCAATCAGGAGCGGATGGGTGGTGCAACCGTGCCTCGCTATGCCAAGAAGGGCGCGGTCCCCCGGTGGAGGGTTTTGAACAAGACAGGCGTGTTGATCTGGCATGACCATCGGATTCACTGGATGGGCGTGGGGATTCCGCCGTCGGTCAAGGACAAGAGCAAACGCACTCGAGTTTGGAATTACAAAGTGCCGATCATTGTTCAAGGCAAGCCAGTGTCTGTGAACGGAACGCTCTGGTGGGTCGGGCAAAGCGATGGAGTCCCAACTCTTGCGATCGGATCCGTAGCGGTGCTTGCGTTGCTGGTGGTCGGAGCCGTTCTTGCGAGACGCCGTCGGCAGGGACTTCCTAAATGAGGTTGATGGGCCGTTCATCTCTGGCCGTTTTGGCGGGTGCTGCCTTCCTGCTGGTCAGCGCTCCCGCCGCATCAGCTCATGCTCAATTGACCAGTTCGATTCCAGCCTCGGGTCAGTTACTGAAGAGTGCTCCCAAGGTAATTGAGTTTGACTTCGGCGAGGACGTTGAAGCGCAGTTCGGTGCTGTCAGCCTTTTCGGGCCTAATGGCTCCAAGATTGAAGTTGGGTCGGTGTCGCACCCCAACGGCCGCGGGAACAGAATCAGTGTCACCGTGACCGGAAGGGGGCAACTGGGCGCGTGGACTGCTGTTTATCGCGTCGTTTCAGCTGATGGGCATCCAGTCGCAGGTGGTGTCGTATTCAACGTGGGGAAGCGTGGTAGCGCTGCTGAGTCTGTAGCTGCACTCACTTCACCGACTGAGACTCCCAAAGCTGTTGACCTAGCCATGGGGTTGGCCCGGGTCCTTGGCTTTGTGGCACTCATCCTTGGCCTCGGAACCGTCCTGATGTTCGTTTTGGTTTTGCGCGCAACCAACTCGGTTACTTCCAGCGAAGTGCGGCTGCTCTTTCGCATGGTGAGAGCAGGGGCGCTTCTGGGGGTATTCGCTGCCGGGCTGGGAGTTTGCGCACAGACGGCAATCGCTGGTGCGACTGACCTCGCAGGCGCGATAGACGTTGACGCTCTGGGAGCAACACTTGGAACTCGCTACGGGCAGGT
>CAZZKI010000102.1:0-2763 GCA_964654785.1 uncultured Solirubrobacteraceae bacterium | reverse complement strand
GGCGGAATGCAGATCCAAATGACAGTTGATCCGGCTGTAGTCGGCGTCAATCAGATCCACCTGTATCTCCTGAACGCGAACTCAGGCGCGCAATTCACCACTGCAAAGGAGGTAGCTGTTTCCGAAACGCTCGCTTCCAAGGCGATCGGCCCACTGACCCAGCAAGCGACCAAAGCTGGCCCTGGGCACTGGATCGTGACTTCCGCCTCACTGCCATTTGGCGGCGAATGGGAAGTGAAGATTGTGGTGAGGCTCAGCGAGTTTGACCAAGTGGAACAAGCGTTCAGCGTGCCCGTCCGGTGAGGCGGCGTCGCGCCGAATTGGCAGCAATCGAGCCGAGGTCAAATGCAAGTGAATAGGCCCTTCCGAGTGGGCCCACGACGACCCATGCTTGGAATCGCCGGACAGGCGGGAGGCGGCGGGGCATGGCTAGACGCTATCGTGCCGCGACCGTGATGGACATTGTCTCAGTACGAACCAAGGAGCTCCCAGAGAGCCGCGTTGAGCTCAATTGCATCGTGCTGCCCGAAGCTCTAGACCTCGCAGTAGCTCGTGCCGCAGCTGAAATGGGGAAGGGGCTTCGGCTTCCTGGCTTCCGCAAGGGCAAGGTTCCGCCTGCGGTTGTCGTCTCGCGTTTCGGTCGGCCCGCAGTTATTGACGAAGCCATTCGCCGAGAGCTTCCAATGTGGTACTCGGAGGTCATCGCCGAGTCGGGAGTAGAGCCAGTAGGCGAGCCACGCATCGAGATCGGCGAACTTCCAGAGCAAGACGGAGAGTCACTTCCATTCATTGTCGAAGTGGGAGTGCGCCCAACCGCCAACCTTGGCGAGTACAAGGGCCTCAAGGTTCCGCGCGAAGAGATTGACATCAATGACGAGAAGGTCAACGAGGAAGTCGAACGCCTGCGTGAGCAGGTTGCTCGCCTTGAGCCTTCTGAGGAGCCAGCCAAGGACGGAGACACCGTTGTAATGAACTACAAGGGCTCTGTTGACGGCGAGTACTTCGAGGGCGGGACTGGCACAGACCAAGTGTGCGAGCTCGGTTCAGGCCGACTGATTCCAGGCTTTGAAGAAGGACTGATCGGCGCCAAGAAGGGCGACGAGCGCAAGCTTGACCTGACATTCCCAGAGGACTACCCGGCAGAGCACCTGGCAGGCAAAGAAGCAGTGTTCGAGGTTGAAGTCACTGATGTTCGCGCCCGTAACCTGCCCGACCTTGACGATGCTTTCGCAGAGGAAGTTGGTTACGACTCCCTTCAGGCACTTCGTGACGATATTCGTGAGCGAATGACTGAAGCTGAGGACCGCCGTGTCCGCAGTGACTTCCGCGAAGCCTGCATTGACGCAGCTTCCGAGAAGGCCAAGATTGAAGTTCCCGAAGCGTTGATCGAAGCTCGTGCTGAGGAGATCTGGGAGCAGACGATCCGTCAGTTGACGGCGCAGGGCATCAACCGTGAGGCGTACCTTCAGATTGCTCAGAAGACTGAAGAGGAGATCCTCAAGGAAGCAGCGCCCGACGCGGAACGCAGCCTACGCCGTGAGGCCACAATCGCTGCAATCGTCGAAGCCGAAGGAATCGTCCCCACGGATGATCAGCTTGAAGAGGCTCTCGCCCACAGTGCTGAGCATGAGGGAATCACTGCTCGCGAACTTCTGGTGAAGCTTCGTGAGGACCGCAGGGCCGACCAGCTTGAGAAGGAACTCGCTGCTCGCCTTGCTGTTGACTTGGTTGAGGAATCAGCCAAGCCAAGCTCTAAGTAGCGGGCCAATAACTCCTGTCGGTAAAGGCCGACGGAACCTTCCCATCGCCGCTGTTACAGTCGAATCTAGTTCGGCAACCCGCGGGCAATAACGCCCTGTGGGAGGAAAACGGCGCCGGGCGGGAAAGAGAGCCAACCAATGAGTCCTTTGGTCCCCATGGTCGTAGAGCAAACGTCACGCGGCGAGCGTGCATTCGACATCTACTCACGCCTCCTCAGCGAGCGAATCATCTTCCTCGGAACTCCCGTGGATGACCAGATCGCAAACCTGATCGTGGCGCAGCTCCTCCACCTTGAGAGCGAAGACCCGGACAAGGACATCAGCCTCTACATCAACTCTCCGGGCGGCTCCGTTTACGCCGGCCTTGCCATTTACGACACGATGCAGTTCATCAAGCCCGACGTCCAGACGATCTGCGTCGGCATCGCAATGTCAATGGGGGCACTCCTGCTTTCTGGTGGAGCAAAGGGCAAGCGCATGGCACTGCCAAACGCGAAGATCCTGATCCACCAGGTTTCCTCAAGCTTCCAAGGTCAGGCAACGGACATCGAGATCCACGCCAAGGAGATCATCGACATCCGCCGCAGGCTTGACGAGATCATCGCCGACCACACTGGCAAGTCAGTAGATGAGGTCAAGGGTGACACCGAGCGTGATTACTTCATGAGCTCAGAAGAGGCAAAGGAGTACGGGATCATTGACCGGGTGATCGCGCACCACTAGTGCGCGCGCCCTGATCCCGAACGGAGCGGATGGCCAAGCCCACCGAGACAAACGAGCAACTCCTTTGCTCGTTCTGCGGGAAGTCGCAGCGGCAAGTCAAGAAGCTGATCGCTGGGCCTGGCGTCTACATCTGTGATGAGTGCATTGACCTCTGCAACGAGATCATTGATGAGGAGCTGACCCCAACCCAGGTCTTCGATGTCGAAAACCTGCCCAAGCCGACGGAGATCCACTCAATCCTCGACGAGTATGTGATTGGGCAGGAGTTCGCCAAGAGGAC
>CAZZKI010000101.1:0-5258 GCA_964654785.1 uncultured Solirubrobacteraceae bacterium | reverse complement strand
TAGCCGCCGCGAGACAAGCTGGGGTTGAGCGCGGCATCTACCTTGGCGGAATCGCGCCCGAGGGAGCCCCGTCTCAGCACCTTGGCAGCAGGCTGACGGTGGAAGAGAAGCTCCTTTCTGAACTCCCTTCCTCCACAGCGTTGCGCGCATCAATCGTGATCGGGGCGGGCTCACGCTCGTTTAGGTTCCTCGTCCGGTTGGTCGAGCGGATGCCAGCTCTGCCAATGCCAGCGTGGCGCGATTTCAAGACTCAGCCAGCTGACATCCGAGATGTTCTGCAAGCGCTCGTAGCCGCCGTTGAGGGCGCGGCCAGCGGGGAATCACTTGATGTCGCCTCTCCCGAGGTAGTGACCTACGGCGGCCTGATTGAACTGATCGCAGAGCGCATGCTTGTGACCCGACCGAAGGTGAAGCTTCCGTTCTCTCTCAATGCAATCGCGGGGCCAGTTGCGGCTGCTGTGGCGGGTGAGCAGGCTGAGTTGATTGTTCCCCTGATGGGCTCTCTGGGAGTTGACCTCCTGCCCCGCAGCGACGGGCTCAGTGAGTTGGGAATTCGCCCTCACTCGCTCGAATCCGCAATTGACCGTGCCCTTGCCGATTGGGAAATGGAAGAGGAGTTGGCCGCGCGATGAGTGATGTCGTGAAGGTTGAGATCCAGATTCCAAAGCCGCCGCAGGATGTTTGGGATGTAGCGCTTGACCCCCATCGGCTTGCAGACTGGGTAACGATCCACAAGAAGCTCCACTCGGCGCCGTCGCGGCCGCTCAAGCAGGGCGACAAGATCGTCCAGACTCTGATCCTGCGCGGGGCACCGTTCAAGGTCACTTGGAAAATCGAAGAGCTTGACGAGCCTCACGTGGCCGTATGGGTGGGCAAAGGCCCAGCCGGGTCAATCGCGAGGACCGAATACCGCCTCATTCCAAAAGGCAAGGGAACTCTCTTCTCGTATTCGAATGAGTTCTCACCACCAGGCGGCCCAATCGGGCGAATTGCAGCCAAGGCGCTGGTAGGAGACATCCCGGTCAAAGAGGCCGAAGCCTCACTTGACCAACTGAAAGCTCTCCTCAAATAGAAACCCCCGGCAGCCAATCGGCCACCGGGGGTTCTTGAAGCTCAATTATCTAAGCCCTTGGCCTAGATCAGGCCAAGCTCCTTGACTGCATCGCGCTCCTCGCGAAGCTCTCCAACAGTGTGGTCGATGCGGCCCTGTGAGAACTCGTCAATCTCAAGGCCTTGGACGATGCTCCACTCACCATTTGCGCAGGTGACTGGGAAGCCTGAGATCAGGCCCTCGTCAACACCGTAGGAGCCGTCTGAAACGACACCCATCGAGACAACGCCGCCGTTGGTTCCAAGAACCCAGTCGCGAACGTGGTCAATTGCAGCGTTGGCCGCTGATGCCGCGCTGCTTGAGCCACGTGCTTCGATGATCGCGGCGCCACGCTTGCCGACTGTCGGGATGAACGTGTTCTCGTACCACTCGCGATCGTTGACAACATCCAGCGCTGGGTTGCCGTTGATCAGAGCGTGCTCAAGGTCTGGGTACATGGATGGTGAGTGGTTACCCCACACGCCAAGGTTGGTGATGTCGCCAACTCCAACGCCAGTCTTCTCCGCAACCTGAGCGAGGGCACGGTTGTGGTCAAGCCTGAGCATTGCGGTGAAGCGCTCGTTCGGGACGTCTGGAGCACTGTTCATTGCGATCAGCGAGTTGGTGTTTGCCGGGTTACCAACGACAAGAACCTTCACATCGTCGGCAGCGTTGTCGTTGATTGCCTTGCCCTGGACAGTGAAGATCGCGCCGTTGGCCTCAAGGAGGTCAGCGCGCTCCATTCCTGGACCACGTGGGCGAGCACCTACAAGGAGACCAATGTTTGCTCCGTCGAACGCCTTGTTTGGATCATCCGTGCTCTCAATTCCAGCGAGGAGCGGGAATGCGCAGTCCTCAAGCTCGTAGGCGACGCCGTCAAGGGCGCCAACTGCCTGCGGAACCTCGAGCAGGCGAAGCTCAACTGGAGTGTCAGGGCCGAGCATCTGGCCGCTTGCGATGCGGAAGAGGAGCGCGTAGCCGATCTGGCCTGCTGCGCCCGTAACCGTGACTTTGACTGGGGTGTTGCTCACTTTGTTCTCCTTGGGGGTTTGGAAGGGAAAGTCAGATGGGCGTTAGGCGCCCATCTCCTCAATAACTGCATCTGCAAACTCAGAGGTGCCGACAGCGGTCGGATCCTCACGGGTGGGCTTGAGGTCATAGGTGACCTTGTCGCCCTTGGCGATAACTGCAGCGATCGCGTTTTCCATGCGCTCAGCTGCCTCGCGCTCACCAAGGTGGGAGAGCATCAGCACGCCAGAGAGCATCAGCGCGGTCGGGTTCACCTTGTTCTGACCCTTGTACTTGGGGGCCGAACCGTGGGTGGCCTCAAACACAGCAGCTGCGGTGCCAATGTTGGCTCCCGGAGCAAGGCCGAGGCCGCCGATCATGCCGGCGCCAAGGTCGCTGACGATGTCGCCATAGAGGTTTGGCATTACGACGACGTCGTACTCCTCAGGGCGGGACACGAGCTGGTTGCAGAGGTTGTCGATGATGCGGTCCTCAAACTCGATCTCCGGGTGCCGCTCGGCAACCTTGCGGGCAACGTCAAGGAAGACTCCATCGGAGAACTTCATGATGTTGGCCTTGTGCGCTGCGGTGACCTTCTTGCGACCGTGCTCCTTGGCGTACTGGAAAGCAGCCTCAACAATGCGCTCTGACCCGTGCTCGGAGATGTACTTGAGCGAGATGCCTGAGTCCTCAGGAATCTCACTGCCAAGCTCACTTACAACTTCGCGCATGCGTGCCTGCTCTGGAGTCCCCTCTTCAAACTCAATGCCGACATACATGCCTTCCGTGTTCTCACGGATGACGACAAAGTCAGTCTCTGGGTAACGGGTCCGAACTCCCGCGTAGGCCTTGCATGGGCGCACGCAGGCGTACAGGTCAAGCTCCTTGCGGAGAAGAACGTTGACTGAGCGGAAGCCCGAGCCGATCGGAGTTGTAGTCGGGCCCTTGATGCCAACCTTGGTGCGTCGAAGCGATTCAAGCGTGCGCTCCGGGAACGGGGTTCCCTCTTCTTCGTAAGCGTCAATGCCAGCTGGGTTCTCGTCCCAGATGAACTCAACGCCTGTTGCTTCAAGCACTCTGCGGGTGGCTTCGGCCAGCTCTGGGCCGGTGCCGTCTCCTGGAATAAAGGTCACTTCGTAGGCCATGCGAACTCTTTCGGTCTAGGGCGGATTTCGTTAGCCACAGCCGTGCGCGGCGGGTGGCCGGGTACCGATGCTATCGCCGCTGCCATTTGGTGGGATGATGGAGGCCATGTCAGTCCACCAACCAAAGGACACACAGCAGGCGGCGGACCCTCGCCTAAAGGCTCCGAATCAACCGCCCCTGCTTGCGAACATTGACCTGTTCGCGACCAACCTGCCGCTGTCTGAGGCCCTTGAACGGTCTGGAGCTGAAGCCTGGCGTGACCGCTGCGTAGAGATTGGGACTCTCGCTGGCCGCCCCGAAGTACTCGAACTCGGCAGGCTTGCCAATGACTTCCCACCTGAGTACAAGCCGTTTGATCGCTACGGCAACAGGGTTGACGAGGTCATCTACCACCCCGCCTATCACGAGCTCATGAGCCTCGCCGCCGAGCGGGGCCTTCACTCTCTCCCTTGGACCGAAGGCCAAGGCGGGCACGCTGCCCGAGCAGCAATGTTCATGACTTGGTCCCAAGTTGAGGCTGGCCACGGCTGCCCAATCTCAATGACATACGCAGCGGTACCAGCGCTGAAGGTCACCCCAGCAGTTGCCGACCAATGGGTCCCGCTGCTGACTCGGAACGCCTACGACGGAAGCTCCCGCCCTGCGACTGAAAAGCCAGGCGCGCTAGCCGGAATGGCGATGACTGAGAAGCAGGGCGGTAGCGATGTCCGCGCAAATCTGACGACCGCCACTCCACTCGGTTCAGCTAAGGAGCCATGGCTGATTGACGGCCACAAGTGGTTCTGCTCAGCACCGATGTGCGATGTGTTCCTGATTCTCGCTCAGACTGACGAGGGCCCGACCTGCTTTGCGATCCCTCGCCTGCTCGGGCCCGATCAGCGCAACGGCATCCGAGTCCAGCGCCTTAAAGACAAGCTGGGCAACCGCAGTAACGCGTCCTCGGAAATTGAGTTCCATGGAACTCACGGCTGGCTTCTAGGGGAACCGGGTCGGGGAATCCAGACAATCATCGAGATGGTCAACCACACTCGGCTTGACTGCATCTTGGGCTCCGCGTCCGGAATGCGCTGGGCGCTTGCCCAAGCAGCAAATCACGCTGCTCATCGCCAAGCGTTTGGCCGCCTTCTCTCTGAACAGCCGATGATGCAAGGTGTGCTGGCCGACCTTGCGCTTGAAAGCGAGGCAGCCACAGCGGTTGCGATGCGACTCGCCAGCGCCTATGACTCGGACGACGCTCAAGAAGCAAAGTTCCGCAGAATCGCGACAGCAGTAGCCAAGTACTGGGTTTGCAAGCGCCAACCAGCGATGGTTGCTGAGGCTCTGGAAGTTCTTGGCGGCAACGGCTACGCGGAGGAATCTGGAATGCCTCGCCTCTACCGCGAAGCTCCGCTCAACGGCATCTGGGAAGGCTCGGGCAATGTCATCTGCCTCGATGTTCTTCGCGCGGCGGCCCGCGAAGAGGGAACTCTTGAGGCACTGGTCGCTGAGATCAGCCTTGGCGCAGCGAACCACCCGGAGATCAAGCAAGCCTGCGACGAGGCACTGGCGGCAGTCGCCGACCCAGAGTCAGCTCAAGCAAACGCACGTTTTGCTGTCGAACGCCTGGCAGTCGCTCTTCAGGCCTCCCTGCTTACCCGCTTCGCCCCGACCCAAGTTGCCGATGCGTTTGTCGCAACCCGTATCCGAGGCGAAGGTGGCCGAGCATTTGGTTCTTTCAGGCAGGGTGCAGACGTCCAGTACCTCACCAACCGTGCAACCCCGCACCTCGGCTAGGAACACTCGTGGGCGGTAAGTCAGGCTCAATCAAGCTCTTCAAGGCCTTCGGAATCAGAGTCGGAGTAGATGTCTCCTGGTTCGTAATTCTGTTCATCGCGATCTTTTGGCTGTCTGGCGTGTTCAAGGATCTTCTTGGCGGCAAGGAGATGACGGCGTATCTGACAGCAGTCGCCACAGCCCTCCTCTTCTTCCGCTCTCTGCTTGCTCACGCGCTGGGCCACGCCGTAATGGCCAAGCC